>JAHWKK010000015.1 GCA_019347945.1 Acidobacteriota bacterium
ATCCGATCGCCTCGAGCTCCCGCGCGAAAACCCTCCCGACCGCGCGAACGCCTTCGAGATTCGTCGTCGCGCTCGGGATGCGGACCGTCTCCTCGATCAGCTCGATCGCCTCGTCCATCCGGGCATCCGCGGCCTCGACGATCTCCTCCTCGAGCGGTGTCAGCCCTTCGGATACCGGAACGGAGGAAACAGGAGGGGGTGCGGACGTGGCGCAGGAAATCGAGGCGACGAGAAGGAATGAAAAGCCGAGATGTCTGAACATGACGGGAGTATAGCGGTGTAGAAGAGTGAAGAGTGAAGAGTGAAGAGTGAAGAGTGAAGAGTGAAGAGTGAAGAGTGAAGAGTGAAGAGTGAAGAGTGAAAAAAGGCGAGACACGGTGACCTACCACCGGGAGGGCGAGGCGCCTGCCGAGCCGCACCGCCACGACCTTGCGCGACCGGGAAAAGAGAATGCGGTACGGAAGAGTAAAAAGAAGCGCCGGGGAAAAGCTCGTGGAGTCGGAAGAGTGAAGAGGTCTTTCCTTTCACTCTTCACTCTTCACTCTTCACTCTTCAAAAAGTGAAGAGGTCTGGAGAGATTACCTTCGCGGCGTCTCTCCTTTCACTCTTCACTCTTCACTCTTCATTAAAACATCAGGCGGAGCCCGCCGGAGAACATGAGCGGATTGATCTCGATGTCCGTGCTCGTGCCGTCGCCCGCGAGAAACACCGCATCCGCGGCAGCCTCCACCGGGACGTATTTCGCATCGAGATAGAGACCGATCATCTCTGAAAAGTTCACATTCAGTCCGGCGTTCACGACGAGACCGACGTCGTCTTCGATGTCGACGCTCTCGAGGTTCGTGTCGTCGCGGTCGAAATCGTCGGCATCATCGAACAGGATGTACGCGGCTCCCGCACCGATGTACGGATCGAGCATGCCGTCCGGATTCAGGTGCCACTGAAGCGTGAGGGTGACCGGGATCATCTCGAGCTCGGTCCGCGCCGTGATCGGTACGGGTCCGCCGGTGGTCAGGATGAACTCCGGCTCGACCACGGAGGCTGCGAGCTCCAGGGCGATGTTGTCCGAGAGGTGAAATCCGAGCGCCGCTCCGAATCCCTCGCTCGAGTCGAAGTTCGCATCGAGGTCATCGAGGTCGGAGTTTTCGTCGATTCCTTCGAACACCCCGTCTCCCTGCGGGTCGAGGCTGGTGACGAAACCGGAAAGTGAGAACGTGTGGTCCTGTGCGGCGAGCGGCATCGCGAGAATCGCGAGCGCCAGAATGAAGAAGGTGCGTTTCATATGGACGGCTCCTTTGGTTGAGTACTGAAAATGGAATTCCACTCCGTGACGGGAGCAGTGCAGAAAAGTTGCCAGATGCCGAGTTATTGTGAATTCTGAATTGACGCCCGGGGCGCCGATCTCTAGAGTGCCATCTCAAACCGAGCCGGGGAGGCGTCGATGAGCCGAGGACTGAGTCGCAAAGCGTACGAGCCGTTAGCGGAGGGAGAAAAGTACGAACCCTGGGTCCCGGCCACGGAGGGACCGCTCGAGTTCACCTTCCGCTCGATCCTTCTCGGAATCATCTTCGGAATCCTCTTCGGAGCCGCAAACGCCTTTCTCGGATTGAAGTCGGGACTTACGATCTCGACCTCGATTCCGGTTGCCGTCATGACGGTCGCGGCGTTCCGCGCGTTCAGCCGAGTGCGCGAGGGAAGCTCGATTCTCGAGGCCAACATGGCGCAGACGATCGGCTCGGCATCGAGCTCGGTTGCCAGCGGCGTGATCTTCACGCTTCCCGCGCTCTTTCTATGGGGGATGGATCCGTCGATCGCGCAGATGACGCTTCTGGCGATGTCGGGGGGACTCATCGGCGTGCTCTTCATGATCCCGCTCCGGCAATATCTGATCGCCCGGGAGCACGGGAAGCTCCCCTATCCGGAGGGGACCGCGTGCGCCGAGGTGCTGGTTGCGAGCGAAGGCGGCGGGGCGCGTGCGGCGAGTGTCTTCTGGGGGCTCGGGATCGGAGCGCTTTTCCGGCTGCTCACGGGGTGGGTCAAGCTCGTTCCCGGTGAGGTCGAGTTCGGAGTGCCGGGGCTGCGCAAAGGGGAGATCTCGAGCGAAGTCTCCGCACCACTCTTCGGAGTCGGATACATTCTCGGTCCGCGCATTGCGAGCGTGATGGTGGGTGGCGGCCTGCTCTCCGCGCTGATCATCATTCCCGCGATCGCCTACTGGGGTGCCGGTCGCACGACGCCGCTCTATCCGGAGACGGTGCTGACGATCACCGAGATGTCACCGGGAGCGATCTGGACCCGATACATCCGCTACATCGGAGCGGGGGCGGTCGCGATGGCGGGTCTGATCACGCTCGCCAAAAGCATCCCGACCATGATCGAGAGCTTTCGAGTGGGAGCCTCCCAGATCCGGAACCGGCTCGGTTCGGATGATGTCCAGGTCGAGCGGACCTCGCGCGACCTTCCGCTGAAGGTCGTCGGCATCGGGATCTCGCTCGTCGCACTCGCACTGATCGTGATTCCAGCGTACGGCGTCTTCACCGGAGCCCTTCCGCGAGCGATCGCCACGATTCTCGTCGTGATCTTCGCGTTCTTCTTCGTGACGGTGTCGTCGCGGATCGTCGGGTTCGTCGGTGTCACCTCGAATCCCACCAGTGGAATGACCATCGCGTCGCTGCTGGGAACCTCCGCGATTTTTCTGATGATGGGCTGGACCGATTCGGTCGGCATGGCCGGCGCTCTCACGGTCGGCTGCGTGGTCGCGATCGCGGCATCGATTGCAGGCGACACCTCGCAGGATCTCAAGACCGGATTCATCCTCGGTGCGACTCCCGCCCGGCAGCAGATCGGTGAGCTGGTCGGCGTGATCACGTCCGCCGCATTCGTCTGCGGCGCCGTGATTCTTCTCGACAGAGGAATCGGGTTCGGCACCGAGGAGCTCTCCGCGCCGCAGGCCACGCTGATGAAGCTCGTGATCGAGGGGGTGCTGCAGCAGTCGCTGCCCTGGGTTCTGGTCGGAATCGGGGCGGCGATCGCGATCATCGTCGAGCTGCTCCGCATTCCGAGCCTTCCCTTCGCCGTCGGCGTTTACCTTCCGCTCGCCACGATGTTCCCCGTTTTTCTCGGAGGTCTCCTCCGCTGGTTCGCGGAACGTGGCGCAAGGGACGGAGTGGAGAAGGACGCCCGGAGGGAGCAGGGGATTCTCTTCGGCTCGGGTCTCGTCGGCGGCGCAGGACTGACGGGGGTCCTGATCGCGGGCGCGGCCGTATGGTCGATCTCGCGGGGAGGACAGCCCTGGGGCGGGCTCGGGATCGAGTACACCCACATCGCGGGCAATCTCACCGGGCTCGTGACCTTTGCGATTCTGGTCGGGATCTTCTGGTGGATCGCGACCAGAAAGCTGGCCGCCCCGGAAGAGCCACCGAAGAGCGCCGGGGTCGATGGAGTGTGATGCGGGAGAGCACAAACCCCCGCTTCGTCCTCGGGCCCGGGATATTGAATCGGATCTTCGGGATTCCGGAATTGTGGCATCGGCAGCGAGCTCGATGTCACGGTGCGGTTTCCAGTTAAATTTCTGAAAACAGGAGCGATGTGGCAAAGTGACGGTTTAAATACAAACCGGCTGAGACTTTGCGTTTACCGTGGATCAGTTATTGAGTATTTCGAGAGAAGTTCATCTCGTCCCATCTGAAACATAACTTTTAAGGAGGCAAGAGTGAAAACCAGATTTCTCAGTTACGGACTTGCATGTCTGCTGATGGTTTTCGGCGGGACCGCGGCGTTTGCGCAGGGGTTCCAGGTCGGAACCGTGAGCGGCCAGGTCCTTGATGACACCGGGGGGGCACTGCCCGGGGTCACGGTCGAGCTGATCAGCGAAGACCGGGGTACGACACGTGTGGAGCTGACGGATTCGCAGGGCGATTTCCGATTCTCGCAGGTGCCGGTCGGAACCTACACGGTCGTGATCAGTCTCACCGGGTTCCAGAACCGCACGCTGACCGGCAACCGGGTCTCGGCCGACAAGAACACGCGACTCAATGTCACGCTGCCGCTGAGCGCGATCCAGGCATCGATCGTGGTCACGGGCGAAGCGCCGGTCGTCGACCGGACGAATCCGGCAGTCGACACTTCGATTCCGGAGGAAACTTTCGAGAAGCTTCCGCTTGGGCGTTCGTATCAGACGCTGATGACGAGCGCACCGGGCGTTGTCGGCAGGGGTAACGCGAATGTCAACGGCGCACTGCGCAACAGCAACGTGTTTCTGTTCGACGGAGTCGACACGACGGACACGACGACCGGTACTTTCGGCGCCAACATGAACTTCGAGGCGATCCAGGAGGCTTCGATCATCACTGCTGCGGCCTCGGCGGAGTACGGACGCGCGACGGGCGCGATCGTCAATGTGATCACCAAGTCGGGCACCAACGAGCTCGAGGGATCGGCCAAGTACATCATCAACAACGATGACTGGGACGAGCAGAACAAGACGACCCATCCGCTCACCGGTGAATCCTTCGCACGCACCAAGAACGACGTCGACAACATCACTTACACGGGAACCCTCGGCGGCCCGCTCTGGAGAGATCGTCTGTGGTTCTTCGGCGCCTATTCGACCAACGAGCAGCCCCGCGGCCCGGTCCAACTCCCGATCTCGGGTGATGAGTACACCTACACGGTCGACTTCACGACCCAGAACTACCGGCTGACCACGCAGCTGACCCCGACCCAGAACCTCTGGGTGAAGTTCGATGACGACCCGGCAGGAACCTTCCTGGTCCGGTATGGCAGACCGGCCGAGATCGAAGCGCTCACCGCGCAGGATCAGGGTGGCGAGCGTTGGGCCGGTCAGTACACCGGCATCCTCGGTGACAATTTCTCGTACGAGCTCATGTACGGCACCAATGACAGTACGATCACGGTCGGGTCGCATGCGGCGGACAGATCGCTGACCAACGGCGCGCTCCATTTCGATCTCGCCACGAATCGCTTCTACAACGGGCCGCTCTTCGAGGGCTTCGTGGATCGCCCGAGAGAGCAGGCTGTCGGAGCGATCTCGTATTTCACCCAGCTCGGCGATAACGATCACGAGCTGAAGTTCGGAGCGGACTGGCAGAAGCTGAACTCGAGCAACTTCTTCGCGCCTTCCAACGGGCAGATGTTCATCGACGAATCATTCGATCATGTGAACAGGACGTTCGTTCCGCTGCTCCGTCGCGACTATGCGATGGCTCCTTCGACGTCGTCGGGCGAGCTCCTGGCTTTTTACGCCCTCGACAAGTTCGAAGTCGGAGACCGGCTCTTCTTCAATCTCGGTGTTCGTTACGAAGAGCAGACGGGTGAGAGCGACATCGGACGTCAGACCGTCGACACGCAGACGATCTCGCCACGACTCTCCGGCAGTTACGACCTGATGGGCGACGGCCGCGCGCTGGTTCGAGGAACCTACGGTCGCTACTACCAGTCGATCATTCAGGACTTCAGCGACAACTTCGCCGCGGTCCCTCAATACCGGAATTTCACCGAGTACATCTGGAATGGAACCGAGTTCGTATTCCGGCGCGAAGTCGATTTTTCGGGTAGTTCGCTCGAAGCGAATCTCGACCTCGAGCCGACCTACGTCGACGAGATCACGGTTGGTGTTCAGTATCAGCTCGCCGGTGATTTCGGAGTCGGCGCTCGCTATCTGTGGCGCGAATGGGACGATCTTCAGGACGATATCGTCGACTTCGACGCTGAAGGCAACGACATCCTCCGGTTCGTCAACAACCCGGACGCGACGAGAGAATACAACGGTCTGCAGCTCACTCTCGAGAAGCGATTCTCGAGGAACTGGGCGGCGATCGCGAACTACACGATCTCCGAGTCGAGCGGTAACTACTATTCGGACTTCGAGGGCGCTCTTCTCGACTATACGAATCAGCAGTGCGAGGTTCAGGACGAAAACATCGGCACCGTACCGTGTGCCGACGTCAATTCCCCGAGCCGGCATGAGGGGAACCCCGAATTCGACCGCGATCAGTTCAACCTGCTGGGGCTTTACAGCCGTCCGGTCGGGCCGGTGAACCTGAGCGTCGGAACCAACGTCCAGTGGTCGGAGGGCATTCGGTTCGCGCGACGGTCGCTCGCCGAAGTCCTGGTTGGTGGCGAATCGACTGGCACCACCTATAGCTACTTCTACGAAGATCCGGGCTCGAGGCAGCTGGGCAGCATCTGGACTGCGGATCTTTCGCTCGAAGGTACCTACATGATCGCCGGGCTTGCCGAGATCGGCGTCAAGGCAGAAGTCTTCAATGTCACCGACGAGCAGAAGCAGGACGACGTCACGGAGACTCTCTTCTGCACCGATGACACCTCGCTCTGCCAGGAGAGACGTGAAGAGTTCGGTCTCGGACTCACCCGTGGCGCCTACCAGTCGCCCCGTTCGTATCGGGCTTCGGTGGTCCTGCGGTTCTGATCCTAACTAGATAGCCGGTATCGTTTGTTGAAGGGCCCGGGGGACTCCCCCCGGGCTCTTTTTTTCTGGAGGACGATTCGATGAAACGTTTGATTCTGTTGTTTGCCGCGCTGCTCTGCGCTCCAGCCGCCCTCGGGCAGCTCAGTGGGGAGCTGCGAGAGTGGGGCGAGGGGCCGGTGCGCTGGCTCATGACCCAGGAAGACCGGAGTACCTGGAACTCACTCGGTGTGGATGAGTATGCGCGCGAGTTCATCGAGCTCTTTTGGGCACGACGGGATCCGACCCCCGGTACCGACGCCAATGAATGGAAGGAGGCATTCGAGAAGCGGGTCGAAGCCGCCGACAAACAGTTCGGCGACTCCCGGATGCGGGGATCGCTCAGCGATCGCGGGCGTGTGTTCATCCTCCTCGGCTCCCCCTACCGCCGGACCGTCCAGCAGGAAACCTCTGTCGGCGGCAGCGAGGCGCGGGCCTCACTCGAGCTGTGGCACTACGAACGGGGCTCCAAGCCCCCCTTCGCCGAGGGACCCGACTTCGAGATCGAGTTCATGGACACCTGGGGACGAGGAGAGTACGTGCTCGTCATGAGCGGGCGCCGAAGCCCGAGAGCGCTTCTCGATCGGGCCGTCGAGTACTACATCTTCCAGCCCGGGGCAGGAGCCGCTCCCGCGGGCCCGATGCCCTGGGACCGCGACTCCGGAATCGATGGCGCCGCGCTGCGCGAAAGCGCGCAATCCCTCAGCGAAGGAGAATTCTCGGGTGTTGGGCTTGCCGTCGCTTACGATCAGGCGGTCACGCCGGCCGGTGACTACTACGTTCCGATGCAGCTGTTCGTATCCGACGCCGAGGTGCTCGGCAATATGGATGAGCTCCGGTTCGTCGGACTCGTCGAGAATGCGGAAGGGGAGATCATCGCCTCCTACGATGAACCGGCAGACCTGAAGCGGACGGGCGATGGAGCGTACTTCGACCGCTCACTGCGGGTACGTCCGGGGGTTTATCTCGGAACGTTCGGTCTCGCGCGCGGAGAGATCGTCGCGGTGGGAACGACGTTTCTCGAGCTTTCCGAGCAGGATCCCGAGGTTGCCCGTATCTCCGAGCTGACCCTGTCCAGGGACGTCCACGTCCTGCAATATGCGCAGAGTCCGACCGAGCCGTTCGCCTGGGGCGGAATGAAGATCGTTCCCGAAGGTGATCTCGAGTTCGCGCCGGGCGATGAGATCTGGTATTTCGTCATCGCGCGGATTCCGGGAATCGAGATCGGCGCCACGCCGCAGCTGAACGTCCAGCTGACGATCGAAGGTGAGACCGCGACGGGACAGCCCGTGCGGATGGCCGCACCGGTGATGCGCGACATGGCGCAGCCGATCCGCGACACGCCGGACCATTTTCTGATCGGGAGCTCGCTGCCTGCCGGGACGCTGCAGCCAGGGAACTACCGTCTCGGGATGGAGATCGTGAACGTATCGGATGGAACGCAATGGAATGCGGCCAGGAGATTCACGGTGCGATGACCTGAATGGCGCACGCTCCTCCGGTACCTCGTCTCTGCGAAAACCTTCCTATCTGAGCATTGACCTACGGGTCGGTGAGAGGACGCTTTCCTACCCTCGGTCGTGACGAGTGTGTATTTCCCTCGGAGCGAGGGAGGTCGGACAGCCCCGGCCCGGTCGGTTCATGATCAGGAATTCACTACTCTCGTCGCCCGGCGGGGAAACCCTCATTTCCAGCCCGTCTAAACGCATGTCTGGGCTCTCAGGCCACTGACGTTAAGATGCCGCCTGAGAAACGCCGGAAGGGAGTTCGCCTGAAAAAGACGCTCATCTTCGCCTCGGTTGTCCTGGCTCTGTTCATTGCGTCACTCATGGTGGGTAATCCGACCGCCTTCGGACACGCGATCGGCCGGCTGATCGGACCGGTAACGGTTGCGCTTCTCCTCGCCCTTGCCTGCATCGGGTTCGGGGATCTCTCTCTGCGGATCGCGCGGAAGATCGTCGCCGAAAAGAGAGAACCGGCCGACCCCGCCTTTCTCCTGGTCATCGGCTACCCCCTGTTTGGAGGGCTTCTCTTTCTGGCCGGCCTGCTCTCGACCGCCCCGGTGGTGGTCGTTTCACTTGCGGCTCTGGCCGCTCTGTTCGGTATGCGGGCGCTTGGAAGGGAACGCTCGAGGAAGCGCGAGCGCCTTTCCATTTCGCTTCTACCCGGTCTCCTTCTGGGGGCGGCCGGATTGATTTCCGTTCTGATGGCCTCGCTGCCCGCCGTCTCTCTCGACGAGGTCGCTTATCACCTCGCCATACCCGACGTATGGCTCTCGACCGGGCGTGCCGTTGCCCTTCCGCTCATGTCGCATTCGTTCTTCCCGCTCGGGACCGAAGCGGTCGATCTGGTGTCGCTCGCGCTGCTCGGACACGCCGGAGCGATCGCATCGCACTTTCTTCATCTCATGGTCGGGCTGGGAGGCGTTTTACTGATCCTGAGATGGCTGGAGCGGAGGGGTTCATCGCTCGGAGCCTTCGGCATTGCCGCCATCGTGAGCACGCCTTCCCTCCTCATCGCCGCCGGCTGGTCGGGAACCGACGTACCTCTCCTCGCGAGCACGGCCGCTCTCTTCATCGCGATCGACGATTTCGTGTGGGAGAGCGCTTCCGCGGCGCGCATCGCGACTGCTCTCGCGTCGGGACTGCTGATCAAGTACACGTTCATCCCACTTGCGTTGATGCTGATCGCGCTCGCGCTTCTCCGTTCGTCACGCCGGTCGCTGCTCGTCCGCGCGGTTCTGCTCGGCGGGATCGCGGGATCGATTTTCTTCGTCAGAAATCTTCTGCTCACCGGCAACCCGATCGAGCCGTTTCTGACCGGCGAGACGGAAGGCATTGAAAGATTTCGCTGGATGGGATCCTTCGGGTCGACGTTCTCGTCGTATTTCTTCTTCACTCGTTACATCGACGACTCACTCGGACTGCTTCTGCCCGCGCTTGCGCTCGCGGCGCTGGCCTCATGGCGAAGAATCGATGAGGGCTGGCTTCGCGCCGCAGCCGTGGCCTTCACCGGGGCTGCGATGGTGCTCATGATCCTGGCTCCCGCCGGCCGTATCCTGCTCCCGTTTCTGCTGATTCCGGCCATGATCGGTCTCGCTGCGATCGGGATCGGACCCGAGGCGATCGCGGGAAAGGTTATACGAGGGGTGCTCGTGGCCGGGACGGTCGTCCAGCTCGTCATGTCGGGGCTTTTCGTTCTTCGCCTGGATCCGTTTCCCGTCGCGTTCGGTCAGATGGATGAACAACGATGGCTCTCCGAGAGAAGGGGGGCACAGGATCTCATCATTGAGGGCAACAGCGTGCTTCTCGACGCCGGCCGGACCCTGGTCCTCGGACTGAACGAGCTCTTCTGGTTCGAGGGAGACGTTCGCGGAGGGGGCAACTTCGACTCACAACGGTTCGTAGCGCTGTTTTCGGATGAAGACTTTCCCGAACGGCTGAGCGAGGAGGGAATCACGCACCTTCTCGTCTATCCGGGCGGAATCGTGATCGACTACGCTCCGGAAGATCCGGAAGTACGGCAGCGTCTGCTCGTGCTGACCATCGAATCTGCTGAGAATCTGCGGCGCTTTCTGCAGGAAGAAACCGAGATCGTCGCCCTGACCGAGAACGCCGGTCTGCACCGGATCAGGGCGATTGGGGAATCGTCGAAACGTTGACTCGGTGAGTCGGTGTGTCCAAACGGCTCAGTGGCTGCCGAGTCTATCGATCTCGATCGACCGCGGAGTAATATGCGGGCCACCTGATGAGAAAGCCGCTGAAGATTCTGGGGATCTCCGTTCTGGCTTTGGCGGGGTTTCTCGGCGTGGTCGAGATTCTCGCCCGGATGAACATCGCCCGCGAACGAGAGAAGCGGAGCCATCTGGGCGACCAGCTCTACAGGGAAGTTTCGGGTGAGGGCGATCCGGTGGTCCTGATCCCCGGGCTCCAGGGCTCGACCCGATATTGGGCGGATGAGCTCGATGATCTCGCACGGACGCATCGGCTGATCAAGGTCGACCTTTACGGATTTGGGCGGTCTCCGTGGCCGCTCGAGGAACCGGATCTCGACGAGCACATCGCATGGTTGCGCCGTACGCTGGTCGCCGAGGATGCGACGCGGGAGGTGACGTTGGTCGCCCATTCGTTCGGAGGGATCGTGGCTGCCGGTTATGCCTCCCGGTATCCGGACGAGGTGTCGAGGCTGATTCTCCTCGGAGCTCCCGTTTTCAACGGAGAGGACGAAGCGCGCGATCGGATCTGGGACCTTTCCGCGATGACTGCCGTCTTCTCGCTGAAACCCGTACTCGCACGCGAAGCATGCATGACGATGGGTGCGTTCCGCCCGGTTTTACGGAAGATCCTCCCACATTTTGCGCAGACGACGCGGCCCGAGGTCATGGAGGATGCGGTTCTCCACGACTGGCCCTCGATCAACGGTGCGATCCAGAACATCCTTCTGGGCGAACCGATCGCGCAGCATCTCGACGGGGTCGGTGAACGAACGATCTTCGTCCATGGAGCGGAAGATCGCGTCACGTCGATGGCGCGCATCCAGTCGCTGGCGGAGCAGATCGATGCGTCGGTCGTGAAGATTGCCTCGGATCATCAGGGTTACGTCGACTACGCCGGAAGGATCATGGATCTCGCGCGATCCGGCAGAACGAAGAGTGAAGGAAGAGTGAAGAGTGAAGAGTGGTGAAGAGTGAAAGAAGAGTGACGAGCGACGAGCGATGAGTAAGGCACTCGTCATTCTGAGCCCGGCGCAGCGCGGGCGAAGAATCCGGGCGGGGTTGTTGAAGAGTGAGGAAAGAGACGCCGTGAATGACTGAGATTTCCTGAATTAGTGAGAATAACGCGAATTCGTCCCGGGTCTGGTATGGACCGGGCAAGAGGTGCAGGCGTGATCGAGGCGCTCATCTTTGATTTCGACGGGTTGATTCTCGATACCGAGACTCCCGAACTGACGGCCTGGCAGGAAGCCTTTGCGGGATTCGGCTGCAATTTGCCGATCGACACCTGGGCGGACTGCGTCGGGAGGCCACCCGGCTCGTTCGATCCCTGTCTCGAGCTCGAGCGTCAAACGGGGCGCCGGCTCGATCGCGAGAGTCTTCGAGCCGAGGTGCGCGCGCGATGTCATTCACTGATCGACAGGGAGGTCATCCGGCCGGGAGTGGTCGACTGGCTCGACGAGGCGGAAGCTGCCGGAGCGGCTCTCGCGGTCGTTTCGAGCTCCCCTCATTCCTGGGTTGACCGTCACCTCGAGAAGCTGAACTTGCTCGATCGTTTCGAACAGATCGTCTGCCGGGAAGACGTCGAACGGCACAAACCGGATCCGCTTCCTTATCAGAATGCGGTCGAGCGACTCGGACGAGAGCCGTTGAATGCGATCGCCGTCGAAGACTCTCCGCATGGTGTTCGGTCCGCGAAGGCCGCCGGGCTATGGACGGTAGCGGTTCCGAACCACGTGACGCGAACGTTGGTCTTCGAAGGCGCCGACCTGACTCTCGCATCGCTATGCGAACGATCGTTCACCTCCGCGGCGGAACAGTTCGTCGCGCCCCTTTCGGGCGAAATAGCGACTCGATGAGCAGAGTGCCGACAGGACGGGGTCTCGCGGGGGGAGCGGGAGGCGATCCGCAGAGCGATCGCAGCGAGGCTCTGAACCTGTCCACTGACCTCGCGGGGCGGGTTTTGGTCGGCCCGCACGCCGGCGAGCTCATCACGAGAATTCAGAACCATCGGGGGGAATGGCAGTTCGCCCGCGGGTGGAAGCACGCGGAGAGCCTGGCCTACCGGGACGGGTCGAGAATCCGATTCATCATAGGGGGAAACCGAGGTGCGCGCTCCGAGGCTGACGAGAGTCTGACGCGAATTGCCATCGACCTGGCGGGCGCCGATCGGAGTATCGATGAGATTCCGGGCACGCTGGCTCGAGTGGGAGCGATGACCGGGTCGTCGCGGGTCTGCATCTTCACGGCGGAAGATGGAGGTGCCGGTTCCCTGTCGAACAGTCACGAATGGTGCGCTGAGGGCGAACGCCCCCTGATCCATCGGAGTCAGGAAGTCGATGCGTCGCAACTCGAGCCCATCATGACCCGGTTCGAACAGAAACCGTGGAACTTTGTGGACGGGACCGCCGGAGAGGACGGGGGCGCTCACAGCTGGCTCGATTGGAGATCGACTCAGGCGATCCTCTCGGTCGCCGTGTTTGACCATGGCATTCTCCGCGGGCTCACCTGTTACGAGGGGATCGATCGGGATCATGGTGAAGTCGTTGAAGATTTGCGCCTCATTGCGATTCTTCTCATGCAAGCGATCGGGGAGGCGAAAATCGAAAGGGAGCTTCGCAAGACCGATGAGCTGTTTCAGTTGCTGCGAAACTCCACAGGCGACGTCGTGTTCGACAGTGACCTCAGTTTTGTAGGCGCCGGCGCGCCGAGCGATGGAGCGGGGAGCAATCTCGACGATTGGGATGGAAAGCGGCGATTCACCGGCGAGGAGTGGTTTTCGATCATCCATCCCGAAGACGTGGAGAGTGTGCGGAGAGCGGTCGAAGCGATCTTTGCCGATCGGGAGCGTAACTCTTTTTCCATCGAATACCGTGCTCGACGCCGGGATGGAAGCTACATTCACCTTCTCGATCGTGGAGAGGTGATCCGGGACGATGCCGGGAATCCGATCCGCGTGATCGGATTGTCGACCGACGTGAGCGAAAGAGTGATCGCATGGCAGCGGTTGAGAGAGAGTGACAGGCGCTTCAGGGCGGTCATCGAGAACGTGTCGGAAGTGATTCTCGTCCTCAACGGGGACGGATTCGTGGAGTACGCCAGCCCTTCGTCACGCCCGGTGCTCGGCTACGAACCTTCGATAATCGAAGGCTCCAGCATTTTCGACAATGTCCATACGGAGGACGCCGAGCGGCTGCGCGCCATCCTCTCCCGGGAAGCAGAGTGTGGAGACATCTCCTCCATGGCGACTTTTCGTTACCGGCATACTCTCGGGAACTGGATTCTGCTGGAGTCGACTGCGACCACGCTGAGAAGGGATGCTCAGATGCAAGGTTCGGTTCTGGTGTGCCGGGATGTCACCGAGCGGCGTCGAGCGGAACGGCAGATCGAACAGTCCACGCGTCTGACCAGCCTTGGTCATCTCGCTTCTTCGCTAGCCCACGAGTTCAATAACGTCCTGATGGGAGCCCGGCCGTACATCGATGTGATTCGACTGACGAGCGACCCGGGAGTGGTCGAGAACGCCATCGACCGGATCGAGGCTGCGATCGATCGCGGACGGTCGATCTCCGAGAGGATCGTTTCGTTTGCCCAGCCGGCCGACACCGTCGTCGAGGCAATTGCCCTCGGACCATGGATTCGTTCGGTCGAGAAAGAACTTCGTGATCTGCTCCCTCCGACGGTCGCGCTCGATCTCCAAGGGCCGGAAGAGGGGATCTACGTTTCGGCCGATCCGGTCGGGCTGCAGCAGGTCCTCGTCAACGTCATCATCAATGCCCGCGACGCCACCGGTGGCCGAGGAAGGATCACGATCGAGTGGAACGGTGCGAGTGAGAGGAGAAAATACTCCCGCCTCGCTCTGGTTCCTGCCGATCACGCCGTGATCGAGATTCACGACACCGGCAGCAACCATTCGCGACTGCCGGATCAGCCGATCGATTGGAGCGCTGGAATGGAGCAGTCCGCGCCGGCACTCGGTCTCACCGTTGTGCGTCAATTGCTGAGTGCCCAGGGTGGAAGCATCGAGATCGATCGCTCCGACCGGGGGACTTCCTATTTTCTGATCCTGAGGACGGCGCAATCGGCGAGGACGGCCGAGGCTGGCTCGATTGCCGAGAATGAAACGGGACGACGGATACTCCTCGTCGAAGACGACGAGGTCGTCGCATCCGGCATTTCAGCCGTCCTGCAGCTCGAGGGGCAGCAGGTCGAAGCCGTCAGCACCGGAAAAGCCGCAATCGAGCACATCCGAGAATACGGAGTGCCTGACGTCGTCATCCTCGACATCGGTTTGCCCGACATCAGCGGTGTCGAAGTGTTTGGCCGCCTCCGGACCCGGCACCCTCATCTTCCGGTCATCTTCTCCAGCGGTCACGGCCGTCGCAAAGAGCTCGAGCCGCTTCTCGCGCAACCTGAAGTGGCCTTTCTCCAGAAGCCCTACGATGCTCGAACGCTGATGGAGACGGTCGAGAGGATTGTCGGGGTCGGATGAGAGGGGCTGGCGCCACAATGAGACGGGGTCGGGTCTGAACTTGGAACTTAACTCCAAAAGCCATCGAAACACGGAGCATTTCAGTGGTTAAGTTCCAAGTTCAGACCCGACCCCGTCATGCCTCTCCGGCTGTCGGCCGAACGTCCACCAGAGCAGAAACGCAACGGCGAAGATCCCCGCGACGCTGTAGAACTGATCGAGAAGTCCCCATAGATTTTTCGCGACCGGACCGTAGTGCACATCGCTCCACGCACCCAGTTGAAGAGCGTAGATCTTCTTCACATGAATGACAGTGGCGGCGATGTGCGTCGCCCAGAGAATGGCGAGCGAGACCGCGAGTCCCGCCATGTTCCGGTCCGACAGCGGAGCGAGACCGAAGAGGGCGAAGAGCAGAACGAGATTGAACGTGAGCTCTCCAAGCCGGATCACGGGGCGGGGGGACTCACGTGGAAAATCCGCACGTTCGACGATGATCATCCCGGGATCTTCATGTTCCTGCAGCGACGTGACTTCGGGACTTTCGCCCAGCCGGAGAATCCATTCGGTCGGCGCCATCACAAAGGATCGATAGATGCCGATCAGCGCGAGCCAGATGCCCAGACCGACGAGGAACGCGACGCCGACTCTAGCCAGCCGTTTCCAGTTTACTCGGCGAGCCAACTCTGCGGACCCATTCGAAGAAAAATACTACGGCCGAGAATACGATCACGACCTGCCAGACCGCGTTGTGAAAAATCTCGAACAGTTGGGGATGGTACTTCCCGAGGAGGTAGAGGGTCGTAATCCGGATCATGTTGATGATCTGGATGAGCAGCGTTCCGAGCACGATGCCCTGAAGACGGGCGCGCCAGCTCATCGGAAAGGCGAGAATTGCAGCCAGCAGGATCAGCATCGCTTCGATGCCATT
This sequence comes from Acidobacteriota bacterium, assembly GCA_019347945.1. Classification (NCBI taxonomy): domain Bacteria; kingdom Pseudomonadati; phylum Acidobacteriota; species Acidobacteriota bacterium. The sequence continues at coordinate 15,599 of JAHWKK010000015.1, forward strand.
GCAGCCGTTTTTCACGTCGACCGCGAATGATGGCGAGGAGATCCTCGTCCCGAACGCCAGGGTTTGCTGGCCCAGCAGATTGAGAATCCAGCTCGCGACCGACGCGATCCCGGAGGTGAACGGGATGATCAGCCGATCATTGATCGGATTCCAGGCGATGAAGGCGAAGCTGGCGAACAGGGTCAGAAGGAAAAGCGTCAGAAACCGCGCGCGCCTCTTACGAAGGAGCATGGATCGGGAAACCGCCCAGGCGCGCAGGCTGTTCCGGGTTGAGGCGAGAAAAAAGAAGGAGAGCCGTTCGGCTCTCCTTCTGACAGGTTACAGGGTGTAGGGGATCAGTTGCTCTTCCGATCTCCGCGATCTCCGTGACCGGATTCGCTTTCGTTTTCGGCGTCCTTCCGGACGTCCTGGCTGAGCGATCTGCTGACGTCGTCGCTCTCCTTGAACTTCCCTTCCTCGTCGCGGCGGACATACCTTTTGTCACCCTTGTGTGGTTCGATCAGTTCGCGTTTGCTCATGTGAAACGGCCTCCTTTCGTGGCTTGCTGAGCTAGTGTTATTAAGAGCAACATCGATGCCGAAAAGGTAACAACTAACGGTCGACACCTGCCCGGCCAGTAACCTTCCCATTCTTTTCCCGTTAGGTATTGTGTGACGGCACCGGGACTGAGGACGCACATCAGCAGGTCGTGGAGATTCTCCTCGCAGCCGGAGCCCGCGAGTAGCTACCGATACTGGAAGCCACAGACGCCGGCGGTCCGGCACGAAGGAGATCTCGGTTGAGACTACAACAGTTGATGATGGCCACTGCGCTGTTCGGCATTTGCGGCGGCTTTCCGCTGACGGCACAGGAGCAGAACGAGACCCCTCCGCCGCGCACCTATCAGATCAGCCCGGCGACCTCGGAGATTCGGGTGGACGGATTTCTCGACGAGGCGGCCTGGACCGATGCAGCGGTGATCAATTTGCCGTGGGAGTGGTTTCCTCAGGTCAATGATCCGGCAGGGACCAGAACCGAGGCCCGCATCACGTTCGACGAGAATCGGCTTTATGTGGCATTCGAGGCATTCGACCCGGATCCTTCGCAGATTCGAGCCTACTATGCGGACCGCGACACCGCCTTTCTCGACGATACGGTCGGAATCACGATCGACACGTTCAACGATCAGCGACGCGCATTTCAATTTCGAGTGAACCCGCTGGGAGTGCAGATGGAGGCGATCAACAGCGACGTCGATCAGTCGGAGGACTGGTCGTGGAACATCATCTGGGACGCGGTGGGACGGATCACGACCGATGGGTACGTCGTCGAAATGGCCGTTCCATTCAGTCAGCTGCGGTTTCCGCGCGCGAGCGGCGCTCAGACGTGGGGAATCCTCATGACGCGGGATCGTCCTCGCAGTGTGAGGCACAGGCTTCGTTCTGCTCCGCTGGATCAGGAGCGCAACTGCTTTGTCTGCCAGCTGGAGGACGCGAGCGGATTTCGCCAGATCGAGCCCGGTCGCAATCTCGAGCTCGATCCGACAATTACGGCGGCCCGCACCGACGTTCTGACTGACTTCCCAGGGGGGCGTCTCGAGAGCGGCGATACGGACTTCGACGCCGGTATCACGGCGAGGTGGGGGGTCACGCCGAACATCACGGTGAACGCCGCGATCAATCCGGATTTCTCGCAGGTGGAAGCCGATGCAGCGCAGCTGGACGTGAATACGACGTTCGCGCTTTTCTTTCCCGAGAAGCGACCGTTCTTCCTCGAGGGAGCCGATTTTTTCAACACACCGGTCAGGGCGGTGTTCACCAGAAGTATCGCTGATCCAATTGCTGGTCTGAAGGTGACGGGGAAGGAGGGCTCGAACGCTTTCGGGCTCTTTGCAACCCTCGACGAAATCAACAACCTGATCTTCCCCGGCTTCGAACGTTCCCGACGAATCTCGCTCGACCAGGAAGTGTTCGCCTCGGTGCTTCGCTACAGGCGTGACATCGGTGAACGATCGACTCTCGGCGGACTTTACGCCGGACGTGATGGCGACGGTGGCTACTCGAACCACGTCTATGGAGTCGATGGCGTCTTCCAGCTCACCGAATCCGACACGATTACGTATCAGGCGCTCGGGTCGACGACGTCGTATCCGTTCGACGTTGCCACGGCGTTCGGTCAGCCGGATGACTCGTTCAACGGTTACGCGGCCAGAGCCCGGTACCGGCATTCGGACCGTAACTGGTTCTGGCACCTCGATTACGACGACTATTCGACCGACTTCCGTGCCGACAGCGGTTTCGTTCCGCAGGTCGGATATCGAGAGCTGAGCGCGGGTGTCGAGCGGACGTTCTACGGGTCGGAAGACACCTGGTTTCGCCGCTTCTTCGTTTTTCTCGGAGCGGACAAGACTGACCAGCACGACGGCATCGCGGACGAATGGGGAGCGGATCTGTCCGTGGCCTATTCGGGACCGATGCAGTCGTTTCTCCGGGTTGCTCTGGCACCCAACGAGGAGTTCTTCGATGGAGTCCACTATGACAACTTCCGCCAGAATATCTACGGTGAATTCCGCCCGACCGGGTGGCTCTACGCCGGCGCATTCGTCGGCTGGGGCGAGACGATCGATCGCGCGAATTCACGACAGGGCGATTTCTTCACGATCGAGCCGATGGTTCAGCTGAAAGTCGGGCGCCGCACCGAGGCCGAGCTTCGGCACGTGTATCAGACCCTGGATGTTCTGCCCGGGGAGCTGTTCAATGTGCACCTGAGCCAGCTTCGCGTCCTCTACCACCTCAATCTCAGGACCTTCGTTCGAGCCATCGTTCAGTACGAGAACCTCGATCTCAATCCGCTCGCCTACACTTTTCCGGTTCCCGACGACAGCGAGGAGCTCTTCACGCAGCTTCTTTTCTCCTACAAGCTCAATCCGCAGACCGTTCTGCTCGCCGGCTACTCCGACGGCCGAGAGGGACTCGACGAGATCGCTCTCACGCAGACCGATCGGACGTTCTTCATCAAGGTCGGCTATGCGTGGCTGTTCTGAGGGGCGGTTGCCAGTTGCCGGTTGCCGGTGTGGAACCAGGCTGATGGTTGACCACTCTGTCGCCCGCTGAAGCGGGCTCGAGACTGAATTTGGAAAAGCTTCTGTCCCCCGGCTGAAGCCGGGGGCTAAGATCTGTCGCCCGCTGGCGCGGGCTGGCCGGATCCCGAACGCGGAAACGGTGGAAGCGCTCAGGGCAGAAAGCAGAGCCGAGCACCCTTGCCGCCACCTGAGGGTGGTAACAATCAACGTGGACAAGAGTGGCAACCATCAACCCTGGTTGCACACCGGTTGCCGGCGAGGGATGGTCTCGCATCCTCCAGGAAGTGTGGAACCCGCATCGCGTGCGAAAGAACCAACGCCAAGCGCTAACCGTTGCCGGGCGAAAGAACCAACGCCAAGCGCTAACGTTGCAGGCTCGCGCAAAACAGACATATCGACAAAGCCGCCGAAGGCGGCGACAGTTCTTAGCCCCCGGCTTCAGCCGGGGGACAGGAGCTTGTCCGAAAATCAGTGCGAGCCCGCTTCAGCGGGCGACAGAGTGGTAACAATCAATCTATAGATCTCACAATCTACCTGGGTCGTACCCCGACAACTGGCCCCCGGCAACCGGCAACATCGATACACTCTCCCCGGGAGATTGATCGATGCGAACTTCTGACGCCATACCGTACCTTGTCCTCCTGTTTGTCGCGTGTGCCGGTACCAACCCGTCGACGACGGCCACTGCACGAAGCCCCGAGCCCGTCGTCTCCGAGGCCGCGCGCCTGCACGACCTTTTCGAGCGAGAGTGGCAGCTGAGTCTCGAGGAGAATCCGATCGCGGCGACCTACGCCGGGATTCACGACTACGACGACCGCATGCCCGACGTGAGCCCCGGGGCAATTCACGAGGCTGCAAAGCGCCGGGCCCTCTTTCTGGAAGAGCTACATCAGATCGATCCGGCGAAGCTTTCAGACCTGGATCGAGTCTCCTGGCAGATGTTCGAGAGCTCCCTCGAGGAGACGATCGCGCACGATCGTCTCCGAACCCATGAGATGCCGATCGATACCGACAGCGGGTTCCACAGCTCGCTCACATTCATTAAGAGGGTGATGCCCTTCGATTCGGTGCGCGGCTACGAAAATTACATTGCGCGCCTCGAGGCGATGCCGGCCTACATCGACCAGCAGATCGAGAACATGAAGTCGGGACTGAAGCGGGGATTCACCCAGCCGCGCGAGATTCTCGGCGGGGTGGAGGGGACGATCGCGGCGCATGTGATTGACGATCCGACCGAAAGTGTATTTTTCGATCCCTTCGAGGAGTTTCCCGCGGTGATCGGCACGGCGGAGCGGAACCGGCTGAGGGCCGAAGGGGTCGCCGCCATCGACGGAGTCAGCGCCGCCTACGAGAAACTGAGGACATTCTGGACCGAATCATACGTTCCGGGGGCGCGCACGACGCTCGGTGCCGGCCAACTGCCCGGTGGAGAAGAGTACTACCGCCATCAGATCCGCCACTACACCACGCTCGACCTCTCCCCCGGGGAGATCCACGCGATCGGCCTGGCGGAGGTCGCGAGGATCCGCGGAGAGATGATGGAGATCATCCGGGGCACTGGCTTCGCAGGCTCGTTCGATGAGTTCCTGGAGTTCCTCCGGACCGATCCACGTTTCTACGCGGAAACACCGGAGCAATTGCTCGAGCGCGCCGCATGGATCGCCAAGAGCATGGACGGGAAGCTCCCCTCGCTCTTCCGGACGCTGCCACGACAGCCGTACACGGTCGAGCCGGTTCCTTCGCACATCGCCGAGACGTATACGGCGGGCCGATACCTCTCGGCCCCGAAGGATGGGACGCGCGCGGGCACTTACTGGGTGAATACTTCGAAGCTCGACAGCCGCCCGCTCTATACGCTCGAGGCGCTGACGTTTCACGAGGCGGTGCCGGGACACCATCTGCAGAACGCGTTGGCCGAAGAGCTGACGGGACTGCCTGAGTTCCGGCGGCAGACATATCTTTCGGCTTTCGGGGAGGGGTGGGGTCTGTATTCGGAGTGGCTGGGGATCGAGGCGGGCTTCTACCAGGATCCGTACAGCAACTTCGGCAGGCTGACGTACGAGATGTGGCGGGCATGCAGACTCGTGGTCGATACGGGAGTTCACGCGATGGGGTGGACGCGGCAGCAGGCGCGCGATTATCTGGCTGCCAACACGGCACTTTCGCTTCACGAGGTGTCGACCGAGGTCGACCGGTACATTTCCTGGCCGGCGCAGGCTCTTTCCTACAAGATGGGGGAGCTGGAGATCCGACGTTTGCGGAGGAAAGCCGAGGAGATACTGCAAGATCGATTCGATGTCCGATCCTTTCACGACGCCGTGCTCCTGAACGGCTCGGTCCCGTTGCCGATCCTGTCCGATCAGATCGATCGGTACATCGAGGAGCGGCTCGCGGCGGCGGATTGAGCTTCCGCCAGGGCGTCTCAGCTGGCTCACCGGCGCAGAACGAGACATTTCTGAGCGATGAAACGAGCGGATCGCTCCAATAGAATCCGAAGGGTTGTTGTATGGATCTCCAGGAGGACTCGATATGCAGAAGAAGCTCTGTGTCATGGCGTTCATGGCATTTCTGATGTGCGCCGGTGCCGCGATCGCTCAGGAAGAGGAAGCAGCGATGAGCGCCGAGGAGATGGCGATGATGCAGGCGTTCGAGAAGGCGGGGACGCCTGGCGAGCAGCATGCGCGACTCGCGAAGATGGCGGGAGAGTGGAAGGTCGCCGGGAAATTCTGGATGGAACCCGGAGATCCGGTCGTGTCCGAGGGGACGTCGAGCCGCAGGATGATGCTCGATGGGCGAGTACTCGCGGAGTCGTTTACCAGCGAATTCATGGGAGTGCCCTTCGCTGGGCACGGTATGACTGGTTATGACAACGTCACCGGCAAATGGTGGACGACCTGGAATGACTCGATGAGCACCGGGATATTGACGATGGAGGGTCAGTGCACCGAGTCGGGCGATGTCTGTACATGGATCGGGTCGAACATCGATCCGATGACCGGGAAGACGATGTACACGAAGATGGTCGGGCGATCCCGGAACGACCGGGAGACCATCGAATCATGGGTGATCGGACCGGACGGAAAAGAGACCAGAACGATGGAGCTCGTCTACACCCGAAAGAAGGAGTGACTCACCCTGAACCCTCGGCCTTCGCTCAGCCGAAGAACAGATAGGTCACGAAGATCGCTCCGATGATTCCGGCGGCGTCGGCGGCGAGTCCCGCGCCGACGGCGTGACGGGTCCGGCGGATTCCGACCGAACCGAAGTAGACCGCCAGCACGTAGAACGTCGTTTCGGTGCTCCCCTGGATGATGCTCACGAGTCGCCCGGCGAACGAATCGGCGCCCAGGGCCTCCATCGTCTCGATCATCATTCCGCGCGCGCCGCTTCCCGACAGAGGCCGCATCAGCGCCGTCGGCATTCCGTCGACCCAGCGCGTGTCGAGCCCGGCGAAGGCGACGAGATTTCTCACGGCGTCGAGAAAGAGATCGAGAGCGCCGCTCGCTCGCAGAATGCCGATGGCGACGAGCATGGCGATCAGAAACGGGATGATTGTGATTGCTACGGTGAACCCTTCTTTGGCTCCCTCGACGAAGGTCTCGTAGACCGGCTCCTTCTTCCACAGAGCCATCGTGAGAAACGCGATGATCACGCCGAAGATGACGAAGTTCGAAACGAGCGCAGTCTGAGCCTCCATGACTTCGCGCGGAAGGGTCGCGAAGTACCAGACGATGGCGGCAATGATCGCGGTGAAGCCGGCCAGGTAGGCGAGAACCACCGGTTGCCATAGCCGGAGCTTCTGAATTGCCGCGGTCACGATCAGGCCGGCCATCGTCGAACAGAATGTGGCGACGAGCAGAGGGATGAAGACATCGGTCGGATCGGCGGCTCCGAGCTGCGAGCGGTAGACGAAAATCGTGATCGGGATGAGCGTCACGGCGGAGGTATTGATGACGAGGAAGAGGATCTGGTCGTCGGTCGCCGTCTCGGGCTCCGGGTTGAGCGTCTGCAGCTCCTTCATCGCCTTCAGTCCGAGCGGTGTCGCGGCGTTGTCGAGTCCGAGCATGTTTGCGGCCATGTTCATCACGATTGCTCCGGTTGCCGGATGACCTTCAGGGATACCGGGGAAGAGGCGTCGGAGAAGTGGAGCAAAGAGTCTGGCCATCAGGTCGACGGCGCCCCCTCGCTCTCCGAGCTTCATGATGCCGAGCCAGAGGCACATTACGCCGGTCAGACCGATCGCGATCTCGAACCCCGTCTCGGCCATGGTGAATGCGGCTGCAACCATGTCGGCCCACACCGAGGCTTCCCCGAGAGCGACCCATCGTCCGAAGGCGGTCAGAAAGGCGACGATGAAGAATGCACCCCAGATCTTGTTGAGCATCGCGCGATAGCTTAAACGAGAATTCTCCCGTCACGAGGTAGCATCGGATCTGCAGGTCCGTGGTCGGAGTGGAAGATCGGGATCTGCACGAGGCTTTGCGGCGATACGAGGACTGGCGCCGGGCGCGCCGGCTCAGACGGGAGAGCGGAAGCGCCCGGATCAGCGCGGAGGAGCTTTCGACGCTCGCCGGGCTCGAGGATCTCGTCGGGACTTTTTCGACGGATACACGCAATCGCTGGCTGGACATCGTTGACGAACTGCGCGGGCGCAACGAGAGCGACGACTGCCGGTGTGGTCATCATCGGAGCCAGCACCTCGATGGAAGAAGCTGTGATCAGGTGGTCGGATGCTCGACCGTGTGCGACTGCGGAGCCTTCGAGCCCGGAGCGCGGGCCGGTTCGGAAGAAGTCGGGGCCGGCCAGAGTTGAGGAGCGACGAAACCGGTGTCACCACGTTCAGGCGCCGGACGGGTGAATGGATGGATATGCAGATTCGCGAGCTCCCGGATCATGACGGCGAAAAGGTTCGGGTGTCGGGCTGGCTGTACAACAAGCGGGGATCGGGGAAGCTGCAGTTTCCGATCGTGAGGGATGGAAGCGGCGTCGTTCAGTGCGTCGTCTCCAAAAAGGAAGTCGACGAGAAAACGTGGGGCGAGGTCCTGCGTGCGACGCAGGAGTCGACAGTGCGGGTCACCGGGGTGGTGAAGAAAGAGGATCGCGCTCCGGGGGGTGTGGAGATTCACGTCGAGACCTTCGAAGTCCTTCACGAGACGATCGATTTTCCGATCACGCCGAAGGAGCACGGGACGGCATTTCTGATGGATCACCGCCATCTCTGGCTCCGCTCGTCGCGACAGCATGCAGTTCTCCGGATCAGGAGCGAGGTGGAACAGGCGTGCCGCGACTTTTTCTACGACCGTGACTTCGTCCTGATCGACTCGCCGATCCTGACGCCGGCGGCATGCGAGGGAACCTCGACACTCTTCGAGACCGATTACTTCGGCGAAAAGGCCTTTCTCTCACAGTCGGGCCAGCTCTATCTGGAGCCGGCGGCGGCGGCGCTCGGTAAGGTGTACTGCTTCGGTCCGACATTCCGCGCCGAGAAATCGAAGACGCGGCGGCATCTGATGGAGTTCTGGATGATCGAGCCGGAAGTTGCCTTTCTCGAGTTCGACGGTCTGATGGAGCTCGCTGAGGAGTTCGTCGAGTACGTGGTCGGCAGGGCGGCGGAGCGCTGCAGGACGGAGCTCGACACGCTCGAGCGTGACGTATCGAAGCTGGAGGGAATCACGCGCCCGTTTCCGCGCGTGCGTTACCACGACGCAATCGAGCTTCTCCGGTCAAAGGGGATGCACGTGAAGCCCGGCGACGATTTCGGGGCCGATGAAGAGACCATGATCGCCGAGTCCTTCGACAAACCCGTGATGATCACGCACTATCCGGCGGCGATCAAGGCGTTCTACATGCAGCCGGATGCCGGCGATCCTTCGCTCGCGCTGGCACTCGACATGATTGCGCCCGAGGGATATGGTGAGATCATCGGCGGCTCGCAGAGAATCCATGATCACGACCTTCTGGCCCAGCGCATTCGAGAGCACGATCTGCCGGTCGAGGCGTTCCAGTGGTATCTCGATGTTCGGAAGTATGGCTCGTTCGTACATTCCGGATTCGGGATGGGGATCGAGCGGGTCGTAGCATGGATCTCGGGAGTGAAGCATCTTCGCGAGTGCATTCCGTATCCGCGGATGCTGACTCGAATGTATCCGTAAGGCGAGCGACGAGAGACGAGCGGCGAGGTGCGAGCGCCGCGCGGTGTAAATCCCGGAAAGATCCGGGGGGGGTTTCACGATTCACTCAGCTCAAAGCCGGACCGCCGATTCACCAGCTACCGTCGGATTCGTTGCTTCGCTTCCCCTGATGAAAAGACCACGAAATTGTGTGGACTTCGACCTTTTGCAGCGCTTCGCTTGGCCTGATGTCCCACCCTGCAAGGTCCCTCGCTTGCCCACCCGACCGCCCGCTCGGGACGACGTCGGTTCGAGTATGGGGTGCGGAGTTTTACGGGCTCCGGTTTTCATTCCCGCTTCACCGGCGCAACGCGCAGGTCAATTGCTCAGGATGACAGGGGCGAATCCGCGTATTGGTGTAGGCCGGGCAGCCCTGGCTCCCCTCGTTCCGAACCCCGTGTCCCGTGCCCCGCAAATCCCCTCGAGCGGGAAGGGACGCCCATGAGCCTGCGCATCATTCCCCTCGGGGGACTCGGGGAGTTCGGCCGCAACACGATGGTGTTCGAGACCGGGAGGTCGGCCATCATCGTCGACTGCGGAATGTCTTTTCCGGAACCATCGACGCTCGGAGTCGACGTCGTACTGCCGGATCTCACCTACGTCGAATCAATTCGCGAAAAAGTTCACGGCATATTTCTCACCCACGGCCACGAAGATCACATCGGAGCCGTACCGTATCTCGCGAATATCGTCGATGCGCCGATTTTCGGGCGGCCCCTCACGCTGGCATTCGTGAAGGAGAAGTTCGTCGAGATGCCACCGGCGAATGACGTCGACCTGCGAGTCATCCGGCCGCGCGAGGCCGTGGAGGTGGGCGACTTCCGGGTCGAGGCGATTCATGTCACGCACTCGATCGTCGATGCGGCGGCGTTCGCCATCCAAACCCCGGAAGGAATGGTGATTCACACGGGGGACTACAAGTTCGATCCGACGCCGGTCGCCGGGCCCCCGTCGGATCTCGCTCGGTTCGGCCAGTTGGGGGATGAAGGGGTCACGTTGCTGGTGGGAGACTCGACCAACTCGATGTCGCCCGGAGTCTGCGGTTCGGAATCGTCGGTGGGCCGGTCGCTCGAAAAGTATTTCGAATCGAGTGAAGGAAGAATCTTTTTCACGACATTCGCGTCTCACGTTCATCGCCTCCAGCAGGTCGTCGAGCTCGCGGAGGAATTCGACAGGCGAATCTGGCTCGTCGGAAGGAGTCTCATCGAGAATGTCGCGCACGCCGAGCGGCTCGGGTATCTGTCGATTCCGAGGCACGTGAGAGGGGACGGCAAGACGGTCGACGACGACGATCTCGACGCGGTGATCATCTGTTCCGGCTCCCAGGGAGAACCGAACTCCTCACTCGCGAGGATCGCCCGCCGCGAGCACCGGGTCGCGACCGTCGTTCCGGGAGACATGGTGATCTTTTCGGCGAGAACGATTCCGGGCAACGAGCGAAGTGTGATGCATGTGATCGATCATCTGCTCGACTCCGGTGCGGAGATCGTTTACGAACAGGAAGGCATTCATGTTTCCGGGCACGCCTACCTCGAGGAGCTGAAAACGATGTTCACGTTGACCCGGCCTCGCTTCTTCATCCCCGCGCACGGTTCCCGACTCAATCTCGAGCGGCATGCGGAAGTTGCCGAGGCGATGGGGATAGAGCCGAACGCGGTCCTCCGGATCGTCAATGGTGACGTTGCGGAGATTGATGGAGACGTCGCCCGGATTCTCGATGAAAAAGTCCCTGCAGGTCGGGTTTTCGTCGACAGAGAACAGGAAGAGGTTCCGACGCTCGTTGTGCGCGATCGGCAACATCTGGGCGAAGACGGGTTCGTGATCGTCGTTGCCGCGATCGACCAGCAGGCTGGCGAGCTCGTTCGAGATCCCGAGATCATCACGAGAGGAGTCATCCACGTTGACGCCAACCAGGCCTTCATCGACGAGGTACGGAAACTGCTAAGGGACGCGATGAACGACGCGTCGCTCGACGAGATACGCGACGTTGAAAACGTACAGGAAATGATGCGACGCGAGTTGAAGCGATTCTTCCGAAAGCGCCTGGGACGGCGACCGATGATCCTCCCCGTCGTGTGGGAGATGTGACCGTTTGACGATCGTCCAGGCAATCGTACTCGGTCTCGTTCAGGGCCTCACCGAATTCATACCCGTCAGTTCCACGGGGCATCTGAGGGTGATCCCCGACCTTCTCGGCTGGGGTGACCCCGGCGCGGCCGCCTCGGCCGTCATCCAGCTCGGCACGCTCCTGGCCGTTCTGATCTACTTTTTCAGGGATATCGTGAACCTGACAACCGCCTTCTTCCGGGGAATCGTTTCCCGGAAACCGCTTGCAGACCAGGAGTCGCGTCTGGCGTGGCTGATCATCCTGGGGACCATCCCCATCGGAATTTTCGGGCTGACGTTCAAGGACTTCATCGAAACCCGAGCGCGCAATCTCTGGATCGTGGCTTTCGCTCTGATCGCGATCGCGATTCTCCTGATGATCGCCGAGGCCTATGCAAGGAGGCGGGAATCGAAAGAGATGGAGGAGATCACCGTCATGGATACGGTGATCATCGGTTTCGGGCAGGCGCTCGCGCTGATTCCCGGCATGTCACGATCCGGTTCGACGATCATGACGGGCTTGTTTCGAAAGCTGAACCACCGGGCAGCCGCGCGCTTCTCCTTTCTCCTCAGCATCCCCGCGATCGGAGCGAGCGGGGTTTTCGAGCTCCTTGCGGAATGGGATCATCTGGCAGATCTCGGATGGGTGCCGATGTTCGTGGCGATCTTCTTCGCGTTTCTGTCGGGCTGGGCGTCGATCTGGTTCCTTCTCCGCTTTCTCGAAAAGCACACGACGCACGTATTCGCCTGGTACCGGATCGCACTGGGGCTGCTCATCATGGGATTGCTGCTCGCCGGTACGGTCCAGCCGTACTGAGAGGCGAGAGACGAGAGGCGATGGCCGAGAGGCGAGAGAAGTTGGCTTGCTACGCTCGCATCAGCAGAGCAGAGTGTGTCGAATGGGCGAAAACGATGATTCACGATCGCTTCCTGCCTCGGCGCCGTTTTCGTCGAATCAGCCAGACTGCGAACAGTCCGGCTGCCACCGCCACGATCACGCCGGCGCGGCGAGCCTGAGAAGCGGGTTGATCATCTCGATCGGATACGCGTCCCGTCAGCGCCTGCTCGACGAGCTGAGCGGTGTGAAAGGGCTTGCTGCCGGAGAGCTGGCGAACCTGTTCCCTGCAGGAGAAGCCGTCGGCGACGACGATGGCCTCCCGGGGAGCGGAACGGATCGCTGGCAGAAGCTCCCGGTTCGCGATTGCCACTGAAACATCGAACTTGTGAGCTTCGAATCCGAACGCTCCCGCCATTCCGCAACAGCCGATGTCGCCGTTCAGACGGCGAACACCGATGGAAGTGAGAACGTCGTCGTCGACCGTCGATGTCGAGAGTGCTTTCCGATGGCAATGTGACTGAACGATCGCGTCGACGGGGGCCATCGACGGGAGCTCGGCCGAGAGCAGCGGCTGCCGGACGAGCTCCTGAAACGTGATGAACTGGGTGGACAGCGCCTTGGCTCGCGGATCGTCCGGAAAAAGATTCAGGAGCTCGTCGCGGAAAACCGACGTGCAGCCCGGCTCGAGACCGACGATGGGCGTTCGTGCATCGATCTCCGGCTCGAGGCGATCCAGAATGTTCGCGAGCTTCTTTTTCGCGAAGTGCAGAAAGCCGAAATCGTAGAAGGGGCGTCCGCAGCAGAGTCCTTCCGGGGAGAGATCGACACGGAATCCGAGTGCTTCGAGGGAAGCGATGGCAGAGCTCCCGATTTCGGGATTGAAGCAATCGGTGAAGGTATCGGCCCAGAGGATGACGCGTTTGCCGTCACTCACCCGGGGTTCCCGCGCCCGGTGCATGCGCTGCAGCGATTTCGGGGCGAATCGGGGCAATTCACGCCCCTGCGAGATGCCGGCAAGCCGCTTACCGAAGCTGCCGGCGAGACTTGTCATCGCGTTCGTCAGCCCGGGATAGCGGGAGCCGAGCCTGGCCCACTCCGGGATCAGACCCATGGTGTACGCAGCGCGGGGTCTCGCTCTCCCTTTGTAGTAGTGATGCAGGAACTCCGATTTGTAGGTGGCCATGTCGACACCGACCGGGCATTCCGATTTGCACGCCTTGCAGGAGAGACAGAGATCGAGCGCCTCGCGAACCTCGTCGGATTTCCATCCCCGGTCGAGAACGCTGCCGTCTATCATCTCGAAGAGAAGGCGTGCACGGCCGCGGGTCGAGTGCTTCTCTTCACGCGTCACCATGTAGCTGGGGCACATCGTTCCCCCCTCGGTGCGCCGGCACTCACCGACGCCGACGCAGCGGATCATCGCGTTGGTGAAGCTGCCTTCGTCCTGTTCGTAGGCGAAAGCGGTGTCGGTTCGCATCGGCTGCCACTGCGCTCCGAGACGGAGGTTGGAATCGATCGGATAGGGATCGACGACCTTCCCCGGATTCATCCGCCCCTCCGGGTCCCAGGCTCGTTTGAACTCGCGAAACGCCTCGATCAGCTCGTCGCCGAACATGATCGGAAGGAGCTCCGCCCGCGCCTGGCCATCACCATGCTCACCCGAGAGCGATCCGCCATGTCTCACGACCAGATGTGCGGCCCGTTCGACGAACTCGCGGAAAAAGGCGATCCCCTCGTTCGATTCCAGGTCGAAGTTGATCCGCGTGTGCACGCAGCCGTCACCGAAGTGGCCATAGAGATTCGAGCGGTATCCGTACTCGTTCATCAGACTGCGAAGCTCGCGGAGGTAGGAGCCGAGGCGATCGGGCCGGACGGCGGCGTCCTCCCACCCTTCCCATGCGTGCGGCTGGCCCGGAACGACGGCGGTGGCTCCGAGCGCCGATTCGCGAGTCTTCCAGACGAGGCGGGCCAGCTGGGGATCGTCGAAGATTCTGATGGAGGGGCGGTTCTTCCGTTTCCGCTGCATCATCGCGACGAACTCCGCGACGCGCTCGCCGAGCTCCTCAGAGGAGTCGGCTCCGTGCTCGACGAGCAGCCATCCTCGACCCTCCGGGAGAAGATCGGCGGCTTCCGGGTAGAGGTTCTTCTTCCGCATGTCGCGAATGAGGTTGTCGTCGATTCCCTCGAGTCCGATCGGTGCGCCTTTCATGACCGCGGGGACCATGTCCGCAGCAACGTAGACGTCGTCGAAGCCGAGGACCACCAGAGAGCGGTAAGGCGGGCTTGGAACGAGCCTCGCGGCGGCCTCGAGCACGAAGACGCACGTCCCTTCCGTACCGACGAGCGATCGGGCGACATTGAAGCCGTGCTCCGGAAGGAGTTGCTCGAGGTTGAATCCGGAGACGTTTCGGGGAATGGGCGGAAACTTCTTTCTGATCAGGTCGCCGTAGCGGTCCCGGATGGAGCGGAGCTCGGAGTAGATCTGACCGCGCCGGCCTCCGGCAGCGATGATCGATGCGAGGTCGTCCTCGGAGGTGGGCCCGACGACCATTTCGACCCCGTCGGCGGTCAGAACCCGCATCGATTCGATGTTCGCATCGGTCTTGCCGGACATGATCGAATGAACGCCGCAGGAGTTGTTGCCGATCATTCCACCGAGGGTGCAGCGGCTGTGAGTCGCCGGGTCGGGACCGAATGTGAGCCCGTGCACTTCGGCGGCGTCACGGAGCCGGTCGAGGACGACGCCCGGCTCGACTCGGGCGATCCGCCGGACGGGATCGAGCTCCAGGATGCGGTTCATGTACTTCGAGGTGTCGATGACGACCGCGACGTTGCAGCACTGCCCGGCGAGGGAGGTGCCGCCACCTCGCGCGAGAATCGGTGCACCGTGATCGCGCGCGATCCTCAGAGTGGCGACGACGTCGTCTTCATCCCGCGGAACGACGAGACCGATGGGGACCTGACGGTAGTTCGACGCATCGGTGGAGTACATTGCCCGGGCACCGTGATCGAATCGGACTTCTCCGCGAACCGCTTCGCGAAGATCGCTCGAGAGGCGCTCGGCATCACCGTTCCAATTCGTCATCTCTGAAGTATTACCGCGTCGGACTCGTCGGACAAGTCAGACACGTCGGACTGTCCGACTCACTCCCACTCGATCGTGCTGGGAGGCTTGGACGAGACGTCGTAGACGACCCGGTTGATCCCCTTCACTTCGTTGACGATGCGCCTTGAAATATGGTCGAGGACGTCGGGAGGAAACCGATACCAGTCGGCGGTCATGAAGTCGCTGGTCGTCACGGCACGGAGTGCACAGACGTTCTCGTAGGTTCGCTGGTCACCCATGACGCCGACACTTCGCACCGGAAGGAGGACGGCGAGCGCCTGAGCGATCTCGTCGTAGAGACCAGCTCGCCGGATCTCGTCGACGAAGATGGCGTCGGCCTGCTGGAGGATCGCGACGCGCTCGGCGGTGACTTCTCCGAGAATGCGGACCGCGAGCCCGGGTCCCGGGAACGGATGCCGCCAGACGAACTCACGCTCGAGTCCGAGCTCCACGCCGAGCTGGCGGACCTCGTCCTTGAAGAGCTCTCTCAGTGGCTCGATCAGCTTCAGCCCCATCTTCTCCGGCAGGCCGCCGACGTTGTGATGGGTCTTGATGACGGCGGACGGTCCACGGACGGAGACGGACTCGATGACGTCGGGATAGAGGGTTCCCTGCACGAGATATTCGACTTCTTCGATCTTCCGGGCTTCTTCTTCGAAGACGGCGATGAACTCGTAACCGATGAAGCGCCGCTTCAGCTCGGGATCGTCGATTCCGGCGAGCTTGGAGAGAAAACGCTCACGTGCATCGACCGCCACGACGTGGAGACCGAGCCCGTCGCTCAGCCTCGAAACGACCTGCAGCGCCTCGTCCTTGCGAAGGACGCCATTGTCGACGAATACCGCCGTGAGCTGCTCGCCGATTGCACGGCCGACGAGGAGTGCGGCGACGGACGAATCGACCCCGCCGCTGACGGCTGCGATCACGCGACTCGAGCCGACGGTTTCCCGGATCTCAGCGATCTTGCGATCGCGAAACCCCTCGATACTCCAGTCGGCGCTGCTCTCGCAAATTCCGAAAACGAAATTGCGGAGGATTTTCGATCCCTCTTCGGTATGAGAAACCTCCGGGTGAAACTGGATTCCGTAAATCTTCCGGTCATGATTCGCGAAGGCGGCGAGGGGGGCGTTGGCCGACGAGGCAATCGTCGTGAAGCTCGAAGGAGATTTCGTGATGCGATCGCCATGGCTCATCCAGACGCGCTGTCGTGATGCAGTTCCTTCGAAAAGGGGAGATGAGGTCGTCTCGATCGTTGCGGCTCCGTACTCACGATGCGTCGCCGGCTCAACCTCGCCATCCAGAAGGTGAGCGGTCAGCTGCATCCCGTAGCAAACGCCAAGAACCGGGATCCCCATGTCGAAAACCTCGCGCGAGCAATGGGGTGCTTGCTCGGCGAAAACCGATTGCGGCCCTCCGGAGAGGATGATGCCGGCGGGCTTCATACGGCGAATTGCTTCCGGGTCGAAATCGTATGGGTGAATCTCGCAGTAGACCTCGAGCTCGCGAATCCTTCGTGCGATCAGCTGCGTGTATTGCGAGCCGAAATCGAGGATGAGGATGGAGGATTCCTGAGCGGTCAAGAAGCGGTGTTCCTTTCGAAGGACGGCGCGGCGCGGAAACAAAAACGGCCGCCCGTTGGGGCGGCCGTTGAATGATACACGTGCGGATTTCGAATCAGAAGATCAGGCGGACCGCGGCCTGGTACTGGCGGGGCTGCCCGGTGAAGGAGTTTTCACGACCGAAATTCGGGTTTCTCGTGAAGTTCCAGCCCGAGCTGCTTCTGAAGGAGCCGCTGAAGTAGGTCTGGTTGCTGAACGAAACGACCGTATTGTCTTCGTTGAGCGCGTTGAAGACCTCGCCGATGAGCTCGATACCGAAGTCGTTCCAGATCCGAAACTCCTTGCTGAGGCGAATGTCGAGCGTCGAAAAGTTCGGCTGCTCGAACGAGTTGCGCTCCATGATCGTCGCGCCGCGCTCGGCAAGGAATGCGGCGAGCTCCTCTCGGCTCGATCCGTTGGCCTGAGTCAGATCGATGATCGCCCCGTCGCGGTCGACGAAGACCGGCGTGTTGACGCCGACCTGGAACAGGCCGTTGAGCCCGCTCCTTCCGGCGTTTATCTCGGCGGTGTACGGCGAGCCGCTATTCCAGCGATAGATGCCGGAGAGATTGATGCCGAATGGAAACTCATAGGTGCCGGAGAGCACGGCGCGATGCTCGATGTTGTAGTCCGCGCGGCCTTCGCTGAGCTCCGGATTGAAAGGATCGTAGCTGCGCGAGCTCGAGGTGGAACGCTCATTCGAGTCCTGGTCGATGGCTTCCGACCACGTGTAGTGAGCGAGCCACGAGAAGCGGCTGTCGCTGGTTGCGTATTTGCGGGTTGCGAGAGTGATCGACTCGTAAGTTCCCTCGGCGTCGCTGACGTGCATCTTGATGTCGCGGAACGTCGGGTACGCGGCACCGCTCCGCCCGGCGGAGTAGGCCGGTAGATTGCCGTAGACGATGCCCGTCGGAACGGCGTTGATGTTGACCAGTCTCTGCTGGTTGGTCAGGTCGGCGTAGACGCCTTCGATCGAGACGCTGTACATCCGGCCGAGCTGCTGCTCGTAGCCGAGGCTCATCCGCGTCGATTCCTGGTTCTCGAGCTCAGGAGAGACCAGCGTCAGATCCGAGGCCGACCGGACGAACTGCGCGAACTCGTCCTCGGGCACAATGTTCGGATACGTGGGACATGGGTTTCTGCTGCAGATCAGCACGATCCGGTTGTAGTTACCCGAGATCTCGGCGAGCGGCGCAGCGTACAGAATCGATGGAATCGGTGTGAAGTACCTTCCAACCCCGCCGCGGATGACCGAGCGGCCATCAGCACGAAGGTCATATGCGAAGCCGAACCTCGGTGCGAAGTTGTCGTCGTCGTTGTTGAAGTTGTCGACGAACTCCGGAAACTGCGGGAATGCATTGCGATGCGGGGTCGGGATGTCCTGGAGGTCATACCGCAGACCGAAGTCGAGCGTGAGGTTGTCGTTGTATGTCCAGCTGTCCTGAATGAAGGCTCCCCAGGCGTTGTAATCGAACTCGGTCACCCCATCGGTGGGACCGCTGCCCTGGTCGAGACGGGAGGGGTTGTTGGCGAGAAAATCCTCGACCGAATCGAAAAAGTACTGGCCGGCATTTTCGCGGGGAAACAGATTGTAGATGTCGGTGGTGAGGTACTCGACCCCGCCCTTGACGTAATGGTTGCCCATGAGCCAGGACGCCTTCTCCTTGATCTGCAGTTTCTTCTCGTCGGTTCGGTTGGGGAGAAACTCGCTGCGCCCGAATCGGATGTCGAACGGTCCCAGATCGATGCGGGTCTCGGGCAGATTCATCTCGAGGGCGTTGATGGGACGCTCCTCGACACCGTACTGGACGATCAGCTGATTGAAGATCGAGTCGGTCAGCACGGAGTCGAGCTCGAGGACCGTGGAGTTGACGGTGTTGAACTCATCTCCCTGATTCGAGAGCATTCGCGGTGACTCACTGGGGGAGTTGTGGTAATCGGCGTAGTTGTGCCGGAGGGAGAAGTGATGGTTGGAGCCGATGTTGGCGTCGAGCTTCGCGAGATACGTCTCCTGGTCGTCGTCGCTCGCGTACTGGAACTGCTGGTCCAGAGCGCCACCGAGAAGCTGATCGATTCTGGATGTCAGCGCGTTCTGCGTGGCGGGATCGAGGTTCTGAAAACTGCTGCTGAGACGGAAGTCGTTCGCCGTGATCTGCTCGTTGATGTCCTGAAAGTCTGCGGTGAGAAAGTAGTGGAGAACATCCGTCATGATCGGACCGCCGACGGCGACGCCGTACTGGTCGACGTCACGGGCGTCGAAGAAGTCGACGACGTTCTGACCGTCGATCGTGGCCTCTCGCTCGTCGGCCCATGAGGCGTCGCGTTTGTAGTAGAAAAGCTGCCCTTCCATCTCGTTCGTACCGCTCTTGGTGATCGCGTTGACCGTCCCGCCTACGCCCCGGTTGTACTCGGCGCTGTAGGTGGAGCGGATGACCTGCATTTCCTGGATAGCGGCCTGCGAGAAAACGAAGGGCGCTTCGGTGCCTCCACGCTCTTCACCGAAGAAGTCCGAGTTGGCCTCGGCTCCGTCGATGTTGAAATCGGTCGCGATGCCACGTGCTCCGTTGAGGGCGACGCGACCGCCGAAGGCGTCCGTCACACCGGGCGTGAGCGAGACGAGATCCTTGAAGTCTCGTCCGAGAATCGGCAGATTCTGGATCTGCTCTTCACTCACCGAATATGTGACATCGGACTCCGTCGCGTCCACGACCGGAGCTTCGGCCGTGACGATGATCTCCTCGGAGAGTTGGGGATTGAGCGTGAGCGAAACGTCAGTGGTGGCGCCTAGCCGGACCATGACGTTCTCGCGCGTCTCCTGTCCGAGCCCGACCAGCTGCGCCGAAACCCGATACGAGCCGGGAGGTAGAAGGGCGAGGATGAAGTTTCCGTCGACGTCGGTGTAACCGACTCGCGACAGACCGGTGTTCTGATTCGTGGCCGTGACGGTGACGCCGGGCAGCGGCGATCGGCTCGAGTCGGTGACCTTGCCGCGAATCTCACCGGAGGTCTGGCTCGTCTGCGCGAGAGCAGGAATGGTGAGAACAGCGCACAGCACGGCCATGACCGAGAATTTGAACCTGGACATGTTGCCTCCTGAAAAGGGTTTGGGGATGATTGGAATCTTCATGAGAATCGTCGAGGCTGACAGCCTAATGCCGACCAGCTCGAACATCAACTATTTTGATCGTTTTTGGTAATGCGCGCCTGCGCTGGCTGTGAATCCGATGTAAAAAAATCATCGTCAGAAACTCTGCAGAAACTCCTCGTTGGAATCGAATTTCTGCAGCTTTTCGAGCAGCATTCTCATCGCGTTGAGGGGGTCGGTGCCCGCCAGTGCCCGGCGCAGCTGGTGGATCTTCGGGAGAACCGACGAATCGAGCAGCTTTTCTTCCTTGCGAGTACCGCTTTGCGGGATGTTCATGGCGGGGAAGATCCGGCGCTCGAACAGGCCCCGCTCGAGAACGATCTCGGTGTTGCCCGTCCCTTTGAATTCCTGGAAGATGACCTCATCCATCCGGGAGCCGGTGTCGACCAGAGCGGTCGCGACGATCGTCAGCGAGCCCCAGTTCTCGGCATTTCGAGCCGCGCCGAAGAACCGTCGGGGCTTCTCCATGGTTCGGGCATCGATTCCTCCCGACATGATCCGGCCGCTTCCCTTCTGTTGATTGTTGTAGGCACGAGACATCCTGGTGATCGAGTCGCAGAGGATGACGACGTCTTCTTTGAGCTCCACGAGCCGCCGCGCTCGTTCGAGAACGACCTCGGCGATCGTGATGTGATTCTCCGCCGTCTCGTCCGAGCTGGACGCAATTACGTCCCCCTGCACGGAGCGACGCATGTCGGTGACTTCCTCGGGGCGCTCGTCCACGAGAAGGACGAGAACGATCACTTCGGGATGATTCGTTTCGATACCGTGCGCGATGTCTTTCAGAAGCGTCGTCTTTCCGGCTTTCGGGGGAGCGACGACCAGGCAGCGCTGACCCTTGCCGATCGGAACGAGAAGGTCGAGCACACGTGTGGTGAGGCGCTGCGATTCGGTCTCGAGCTTGAACTGCTCGGTGGGATCGATCGAGATCAGATCGGCAAACGGATGTCTTTGCTCCTGATAGTCCTCGATGGAACGCCCTTCGATCTTCTCGACATCGTCGAGAACCAGCCCGCGGGTCGTCTGGTTGGCAATTCCTTCGATCAGAATGCCGTCGTCGAGGCGCAGCTTGTCGATGATCGAGCGGGGAACCTGCGGATCGGCTGGTTGGGGGACGTAGTTGTTGAGAGTGTCGAGAAGAATGCTCTGCCCGTTCGGTTTTGTCCAGAGGACCCCCTGGACGCGTTCGGGCTCGCCGGTGATCTGCAGCGGTTGCTGCTGAGCCGTGGAAGGGGCTCGCCCCTTCCGCTTTCGCCTGGGACGTTTCCGTCGGCGTTGCGCGTCGTTCATCTGAGCGTCATCGGGCCTGGCAGAACCGTCGGACTCGGCGGAGCTACCGCCTCGCCGTCTGCGGCGGCGGCGCCTGCGGGGTGGATTGTCTTCAGTCGTCATGCAGGGAATCCTTTCGGAAACCAGTCTCGCTCGAAAAGAGCGATCGTGAATTGCCACGATCCGTCACGCGGAGGTTCTCGACGCGTGGCGTCTCCCGGGCCTCGAAGAGCTCACCGGGTCGCGGCGTCGCTAGTATAGTCTGCCAAAATCGAATTGCAAGGGCAGAACTGGTGTGTAAGAATCGTTCTGCTGCGGCAACCGATCATGGCTCGCCAAATTCTCGTCATCGAATACGAACCCCGCTACATTCAGCGAGCCGAGGATGCCCTGGTTGCCACCGACATTACGTCTCACGTCGCCAGGTCGGGCGATGAAGCGGGCAGGCTCATGGCGAGCAACCGCTACGACCTCGTCGTACTCTCGACGATCATACCGAGATTCAGTACTGCCGATCTCGTCAAGTCGGTCAGACAGAACCTCGGACCGTCCGTTCCTATTCTCTTCACCATCAGTGGGTACAGCGGATCCGACCCGAAGACGGACGCGCAGAAGCTCGGTGGGCAGGGCCTGCTGCTCAAGCCCTATACTGTCGACGACTTCTCCCGCAAGCTCAAAGAGATGCTCCCCGACTCCTCGGCTGAGGAAGCGCCGTTCGAGACCGCACCCACGGTTCAGATGTCTTCCGAGGAGCTGTTTGGTGATCTGGTCGACCGGCCCACGCTGAGCAAGGAACCGGACCCCTCAGCGCTGACCGAAAAGGTCCGCAAGGTCTCAGTCGAAGACGTCGACAAACTTCTGGAGGATACGCTCGCCGGAGTGCGAATCCCGACGCTGAGAAAGCGTGCCCCCGCGGCCGAGCCTCCCAAAGAGTCTCCCGCTCCGGCTCCGGCCGATGACGTCGACAAACTTCTCGAAGACACTCTGTCGGGCCTCGAGGGTCGGAAGAAGAAGGGGCCGCCGGAATCGCCGGCTCCGTCTCGGCAGACCGGTCCGGAGCACGACCTCCCTCCGTTTCCCGAAGCCACTGCGGAGCCAGCGAGCTCGGGAGAAGCCGGAGGCCCCGTTTCGTCAGATCCGAACCAGTTCGGCCAGTACAAACTGATCGAGAAAATTGCCACCGGAGGTATGGCGGAAGTCTGGAAGGCGCGGATGCACGGTCTGGAGGGCTTCGAAAAGATCGTTGCGATCAAAAAAATCCTTCCCCATCTCTCGGACAACGAGGAATTCATCGAGATGTTCGTCGATGAAGCCAAGCTCGCAGCTCAGCTGAACCACAACAACATCATCCACATTTACGATCTGGGCAAGCTCGAGGAATCGTGGTTCATCGCGATGGAGTACATCGACGGCTACGACCTGAAGAGCATTCTGAAAATGGCGCGCGAGCGCGTACACCCGCTGCCGGTTCCACTTGCACTTTTCGTTGCGTCGAAGATCTGCTGGGCTCTCGATTACGCTCATCGGAAGAAGGGCTTCGACAACGAAAAACTCGGGCTCGTTCATCGCGACGTCTCCCCTCAGAACGTTCTGATCTCGTCGGAAGGCGACATCAAGTTGTGTGATTTCGGGATCGCGAAGGCGGCGACCAAGGCCTCCCACACTCAGGCGGGAGTCCTCAAGGGAAAGCTGCAGTACATGTCGCCGGAGCAGGCGTGGGGCCGTCAGATCGACCATCGGTCCGATCTTTTTGCGACGGCTGTCGTGCTTTTCGAAATGCTCGCCGGGCGGAAGCTCTTTCAGGGCGACAGCGACATCTCGGTACTCGATCAGGTTCGTGAAGCTCAGGTTCCGGCTCCTTCGATGTACGAGGAGGATGTCACTCCGGAAATCGACGAGATCGTCCTCAAGGGGCTTGAAAAGGATCCGGAGGCCCGGTACCAGACGGCGGGGGAGATGGCGAGGGCCATCGATCAACAACTATTCAACTTCAAACCGGCCCCCACCAACCTCGATCTCGCAGCGTGGATC
Source organism: Acidobacteriota bacterium (assembly GCA_019347945.1). NCBI lineage: Bacteria > Pseudomonadati > Acidobacteriota > Acidobacteriota bacterium. Next base: position 38,923 of record JAHWKK010000015.1, read on the forward strand.
GACGGGCTCGAGCGATCCGCCAGGGTTCCGACCGAAGAGCGCCCATTGCCGCTCCAGCCGGTCGAGACAAGATCCTCGGCTGAATCCGAGAGCTCCGAGCCGCGTGAAATCGTTACGCCGGCTTCGCTGATCACGCCGGCGCCCGAAAAGGTCGTGACCGAGGCCGCAGCCGAGCCGGAAGAGGTCGTGATCATCGATGAGCCTCCGCGGAAAAGAAGCGCGGTGCCGTGGATCGCGGCCATCCTCCTGATCGGGCTCGCCGGTGCGGTGGGAGCCTGGTACGTGATGGCCCCCTCGCGCGATGCAGGCGAACAGGCGCCGGCCTCCGAGATCGCCGACCGCGGCGATGTCCCCGCGCCGGTCGGTATCGTGCAGCCCACCGAAACGGCCGGAACGATTGCCCTGACCGGGGAAGGTCTCGAAGAGGAAGAGCTCGTCCCCGACGAGCAGGAGCTGGAGCCGGAGCTCGACGCTGCGGATCTGGCGAGGATCGATCAGGAGGTGAGGGATCGGCTCGCGGCGGACCGGCGAGACGCTGAAGAGCGACAGAGACGACAGAGGGAGCAACTCGACCGGGAACGGGAGGCAGCAGCGCGCGCTTCCGAGCCTCCCCGGCGGACGGCACAACCAGATCGGCCGACCCCGACTGCGACTCCTCCCGCGACCACGACCCGCTCCACGCCGCTTCCCGAGGAAGGAGTGCCGGTGAGCACGTCTCCGGAAGAGCCCCGTACGGTGGAGCCCGATCCGCCTCCCCCGACGACGCGGGCCGAAGAGGCGACCCTCGAGGTCAGGACCGGCGACTTCGTTCCTCCCGGAACCCCGGGTCTCGTCGAGCCCGAGCTTCTCAGTCTGGGGAGAAAAGATTATCCGGCGCTTGCGAAGAGGCTTCGGGTCGAGGGAATCGTGATCGTTCGCGCGCTGGTCGCTGAGACTGGTGAAGTGCTCGAGGCCGAAGTGCTGCGAGGCATCAGCCCCAATGTCGGCCTGAACGAGGCAGCCGAAACGATGGTGCGGACGGGAAGGTTCCGTCCCGCAACCAAGGACGGCGTGAAGGTGCGGGCCTACAAGACGGTGACCGTACCCTTCAGACTCTGACTCTGAGGTCAGGGCCGAATATGCCGGGCCGTCGGTCGCGTTTGAGCCGACAGCGTGCGGATGGCGGCGATCCGCGCGGGGTCCTGAGTTATACTTCGACGCTCGGAGCCCGACGGCTCCTCAGGAGAGGTCAAATGCCAATTTTGAGCGATCAGCAGCGCGAGTTCTACGAGAACACGCTGAGGGTGACCCGGGATGAGATTGAAGAGCTCAAAGAGCAGATCGAGGAAGAGCTGTCGAAGGTCAAGGAACGGATCGCGGAGCTGCAGACTGCCATCGCGGCCTCGCGGCAGATGTACGAAGCGGCCTGCAACCGGCTCGGGATTCCGGTCGACCTCGACGAGGACGAAAGATCCGAGGGCTGAGCGCGTCCTGCCGAGGGCATTCGGGACGGGCGGAATCATGTTCTGATTCAACCGATGCTGGTCGGATCGGTATGACATGATTCGGTTCGAAGACATTCTCGAAAAGGTCGAAGCGTACAAACCCGACTTCGATGAGGAGTTTCTGCAGAAGGCCTACGTTTACTCAGCCTTCGCTCACAAGGGGCAGACCAGACGTTCGGGTGAGCCGTATCTGATCCATCCGCTGAATGTGGCCTACATCCTCGCCGAGATGCGGCTCGACGAGGTGTCGATTGCGGTCGGGCTGCTCCACGATGTGCTCGAGGACACGCTGACGACCAAGGAGGAGCTCGCCGCGTTGTTCGGCGAAGAGGTCGCTGAGCTCGTCGACGGTGTCACCAAGATCTCCCGCTATGCCTACGTGTCGAAGGAGGAGCAGCAGGCCGAGACCTTTCGAAAGATGATCCTCGCGATGATCTCGGATTTGCGAGTGATTCTCATCAAGCTCGCCGACCGGCTCCACAACATGCGAACGCTCGATCATCTCCCGGAGGAGAGGCGGGTGAAGATCGCGCAGGAGACCATGGAGATCTACGCTCCAATCGCAAATCGTCTCGGCATGGGGATCGTGAAGTCGGAGCTCGAAGACACGGCGTTCCGTTACCTTTCACCGCGGGAGTACCACGAGATCGAGCAGGCGGTGAAGGAAAAAATGAGGGTCGGCAGCGATCTTGTGGACTCTCGAAAGGAAGAGCTCCAGCGACGACTTTCCGAGGCGGGAATCGATGTCGAGGTGACGGGCCGGCTGAAGACGAACATCTCGATCCATCAGAAGCTCGTGCGCCAGGGGATCTCGATCGCACAGCTTTACGACTATCTCGCGTTCCGGGTCACGACCCCATCGGTGGCCGACTGCTACGCAGCCCTCGGGGTTGTTCACCAGCGATGGCGACCCGTCCCCGGACGGATCAAAGACTACATCGCGATGCCGAAGCCCAATTTCTACCAGTCGCTCCACACGACCGTGGTCGGCCAGGGGGGAACACCGTTCGAGGTCCAGATTCGTACGAGAGAGATGGATCTGATTGCGGAGCAGGGGGTCGCGGCTCACTGGAAGTACAAAGAGGGGCGGATCGGCTCGGACGGAGCAGATACGAGTTTTCTGTGGCTTCGGCAGCTGGTCGAGTGGCAGAGCGACGTCAAGGATCCCCGGACCTTCCTCAACTCCCTCAAAATCGACCTCTATCCTGACGAGGTCTACACGTTCAGTCCCCGGGGCGATGTCTTCGCGTTTCCGCGGGGGGCCACCGTCCTCGACTTCGCCTATCGCATCCACACCGACGTCGGGCATCAGTGCGTGGGTGTCCGGGTGAACGGACGTCTCGTTCCGATCAAAACAGCACTCCAGAACGGGGACATCGTCGAGATCATTACCGGACCCCACCAGAAGCCGAGCCGCGAGTGGTTGAATCTGGTCGTCACGGCGAGGGCAAGGCACAAGATCCGGCACTGGCTCAACACCGAGCAGAAGAAGCACTCCGTCGAGCTGGGACGGAAGCTGCTGGACAAGGAGGCGCGCAGGCACAAGGTGCAGCTGAAAAAGGTGATCGCCGCGGGGCAGCTGGACGAGCTCGCGAAGCGCCAGGGATCAGGGAAGGGAGAAGACCTGCTCGCTGATGTCGGCTACGGAAAGGTGAGTGCCCGCTCGGTGCTCGAATCACTCGCGCCGGAGCGGATGAAGGAACCTCCGCAGGACGACGGGGTGATCCAGCAAGCCGTCAGAAAGCTCTTTCCGTTCGGCTCTGCTGCCATCAAGGTTCGAGGCGCGGACGACATCATGACGTACCTCGCGAAATGCTGCAGCCCGCTGCCCGGCGAGCCGATCGTCGGATACGTGACCCGAGGCCGCGGTGTGGCGGTCCATGGGGTGAATTGTCCGAATGTGGAGAACCTGCTTTTCAACCCGGATCGGGAGATCAAGGTGGAATGGGGAGGGGAAGCCTCGCGAACCCGGTTCGCTGTCGATCTCGAATGCCTGCTGGAGGACCGCCCCGGTGCGCTGGCCCAGGCGCTGGCCGCGCTGGGCGATCTGCAGGTTCATCTGCTGCAGGTCGACGCGAGGACTGGTGAGGGGAGAGGGAGAATCGATCTGAGTGTCGAGATCGGGGACATCCGGCAGCTCGACCGCCTGACCCGCTCGATCCAGTCGATCGACGGAATCGTGACGGTCAGGCGGAAGTACAATCTCCGGCCCGCAATGGCGGCGGAGTAGAGGTCAGCGGGCGGCTTTGGCGACTTTTCCGGAGCGGATACAGCGCGTACAGACACGAATCCTTCGAACCGTGCCGTCGACCACGGCGCGCACCCTCTGCAGGTTGGGGAGCCACCGACGCTTGGTCACGTTGTTCGCGTGACTGACGTTGTTTCCGGAAACTGGTTTTTTGCCGCAGACTTCGCACATTCTTGCCATGAGATTCCTTCGTTATGCGGCCGCAGGATTGGGCGAGCTCGACGGCTGCTCCTCGGGCCGTGGCGTGTGAACATCGCGAGGTTTCAACTTATGCCCGGCTGTTGACACATGGCTGAAAAGAGTGTACTTTCGCCTCGAGTTCTGCCAGTCCAGACTGTGCCACGAGAAGTGAGAGATGGATGGGGTGAAGGGTGTTCTTCTCAAAGAGCAAAAACCTGGTCGGTCTTGATATCGGGTCCTCGGCGATTAAGCTCGTCGAGCTGAAAGAGAAAAAGGCCGGAAATTTCCAGCTCGTCAAAATCGGGTTGGAATCGCTGTCTCCGGAGGCCATCGTCGACGGCTCCATCATGGATTCCTCTCTGGTCGTCGAGACGATCTCCCGTCTGGCGAGCGAGCAGGGGGTAAAGAACCCGAATTTCGCCACCTCCCTGTCGGGTCATTCGGTGATCATCAAGAAGATCACTCTTCCTGCGATGTCTCCGGAGGAGATGGACGAATCGATCCAATGGGAGGCGGAGCAGTACATCCCCTTCGACATCAATGACGTGAGTCTGGATTACGTCCCCCTCGATACCGGGATGGGCGACAACGCGGACGTCATCCTGGTCGCCGTGAAGAAGGACAAGATCGGCGATTACACGTCGGTGATCAGCCAGGCGGGGAAAAACGCGGTTCACGTCGACGTCGACGCATTCGCCACGCAGAACTGCTACGAGTACAACTACGGGGGGACCGGGGCCGGCACCGTCGCCCTCGTCAACATCGGCGCTTCGGTGACCAATGTGAACGTCCTCGTCGGGGGGCAGTCGCAGTTCTGGAGGGACATCACCTTCGGGGGGAACCAGTACACCGACGCCATCCAGAGGGAGCTGAACCTTCCTTTCGAGTCGGCGGACGCTCTGAAGAGAGGTCAGCCGGCCGGTGAGTACACGATCGAGCAGGTGATTCCGGTGCTGAACTCGGTTTCCGAAGACTTTGCGGGCGAGCTTCGGAAGACCCTCGACTTTTTCACGGCAACCTCGGGCAACGCCGGAGTGGACGAAGTGATGCTCTCCGGTGGCGGGGCCTCGGTACTGAACCTGGAGTCGATTCTTTCGGACAAGTTCGCCTTTCCGGTCCACACCCTGAATCCATTCCGGAGTATCCAGGTCAACGAGGGGGATTTCAATCCGGAGTGGCTGTCGGAGGTCGGGCCGAGTATGGCTGTCGCAGTGGGGCTGGCCTTGAGGAAGCTGGGTGACGCATGATCAGGATCAATCTCGTCAGCGAGGGACGCGGTCCGCGGGGTGGCGGTGCAGCATCGGCCGTCGGCGGCGCGATGACCGAGGCCGCTCCGGGCGACCTCAACAACAAGGTGCTCGTCGGCATCGCGCTGGTCGGGCTGATCCTCGCCGGCGCGTACTGGTTCCTCTTCTGGAGCCAGAGGAACCGCCTCGAGAACCAGGCCGTGGAGCTGCGGGCCGAAGCACAGGCTCTCGAGAAGATCATCCGGGAAGTCGAGCAGTTCAAGCAGAGAAAAGCGGACCTCGAGCTTCGGATCAATCTGATCAATGACCTCAAGAAGAACCAGAAGATGCCGGTTCGAGTCATGGATCGTGTCAGCCAGAATCTTCCTGACCTGCTCTGGTTGACCAGCATGCGCGTAACCGGGACGCAGGTGGAAATCGAGGGGCAGGCGCTCAACACTGCTGCCGTTGCGGTGTTCGTCGAGAACATCAAAGGGGATCCTCTCTTCGCTGAACCGAACGTAAGGAGAATCTCGCGGCAGGGCAACACTGAGGTCTACCAGTTCCAGATGGGATTCACATTCTTTCTTCCGCAGCTTCCCGAAGAGGCGGAACAAGGAGAAATCGTGGAGCCGGCGGCGTGACGGGAGGGGTTGAAAAGTGACGGGTCTCGAAGGAAAACCTCTCTACTACGGCCTGCTGGTGGGAGCTCTGATCGCCGGCATGCTCGTGGCGTTGGTGCACTTTTTCCCGGTCGCCACCCTCAAGACCGAGATCCAGACTCTCGAGGACGAGATCGACACCCTCGAAACAAGGATCGCGGAGGGGAGGGCAGCCGAGAGAGAGCTTCCGCAATTTCGGGACGAGGTCGCACGCCTCGAGCTGGAGCTGGAGCGTCTGAAGAAAATTCTTCCCTCCCAGCGCAACACCGAGGAGATCATCAAGAAGGTCAAGGCGCTCGTCGATGAAGGAGACTTCGTCCTCAAGAATCTCAACTTCCCCGAGTTCAACGCGGTCGAGAGCGATATTTACATGGAATGGCCGATCTCGGTCGCGCTCGACGGTCGTTACCATGACCTCGCCATACTCTTCAACAAGCTCGGCAACTTTTCGAGAATCATGAACGTCGAGAACATTCAGATCGACGCTCTCAGCCAGCAGGACGAGCGAACGGTGTCGAGCCAGTTCACGGCGAAGACGTTCGTGCTGATCGAAGAGACCGGGAACGAAGAAGGAACGCCGGGAGGAGAATGACGATGAATCGACTCAGGTTGCTGGCGTTTCTTCTGGCGATCCTTCTGATTCCGGCCGGCCTGGCTCCGGCACAGGAAGCGACATCGGCCGAGCCCGAATCGGAGCAGGAGTCCGCTCCGGAAGACGTTCTTCAGGATCTCGAGAGCATTCTGGAAGAGGATGCGGTCGATACCTATCGTTACGATCCCCAGGGGCGCCGCGATCCTTTCCGATCGCTGATTCGCGGACGTGAGTCGGCCGTTCGAACCGATGTTCCTCCGGGCGTGCCCGGGTTTCTGATCGACGAGATCGACCTCCAGGGCGTGATTCGCTCCCGATCGGGGCTCGTGGCGACGATCAAGGGCCCGGACAATATCGGCTACACGATCCGGCCGGGCGACAAGCTTTACGATGGAGAAGTCCTGAGGATCACGCCGACGGCGGTTTACTTCCGGCAGGAAGTCAATGATCCGACACTGATCGAACGACAGCGGGAGGTCGTCAAGGAACTCGACAACCGGCCCGGAGGACGTGGCTGATGTCTTGGAGGAGCGTGTGATGGTGGAGGTGGGAATGATGAGGATGAAGCTCCAGTACGTTCTCGGTGGAGCCCTGATGCTGGCGGCGTTCGGCTGCTCGTCAGCGGGCGTGACTCCGGATGATCCGTCGAGCCCGGTCAGGGCGAGCGCCGTTTCCGGCGAGTCGGTCGAAAAACCCGTGCTGACGTCGATCAGGTCCGAGCTCGTACCTTCGCCGCGGCTCGTTTTCAATACGACCCAACACCCTTCGTACACTTCCTACAGCCCCCAGGCCGACGTTTTCGTCGTCGACCTCCCCTCGGTGACTCGAGCGGCCGGACTCGAGATCCCCTCGAATCTTCCTCCGATCGTGGCTTCTCTCGCCGCGGAAGAGGTTTTCGAGCTCGGGACCCCGATCACACGGATCACCGTCCGCCTGACCGGCGATCTCGATCCGAGCGTCTCGACCGAAGGAAAAAACCTCGTCATCAGTCTCGGGGAAACCGATCCTGTGGCAATTGCGGATGAGCCTGCCGCGCAGTGGGGAGATGACGAGGGCGTTCGACTTGCCGAGCCCGTCGTGACGAGCGAGGCGCTGCCGACGGCGGAACCGGTCGTACCGATTCTCGACGAGCCGCTCGAGGATTCGAGCGAGCCAGCCATCGCTACCGTCACGGAGCCTCGGCTCGTCATCGTTCCCGACCAGATGGCTTCGAATCTTCTGGGAGTCAAAGTCGAAACCACGAGCGAAGGTCTCGTCGTGAAGCTCCGAACCGATGGACGCGTCGATTACAAAAGTTTCACGCTGCCGGACCCGGCCAGGATCGTGGTCGACCTGAACGGACTGGTCAACCGGTCGGAGCGCTCGGTGATCTCGACGGGTAGCGCCTCAGTTCAGCGGGTTCGGGTAGCGCAATTCAGCAGTGATCCCGATCCGGTCGCGCGCGTCGTGCTCGATCTCAAGGGAGACCATCCGTATACCGTCCGGCAGGCGGCCGAGGGGCTGGAAGTGGTGATGTCCGACGCCGCCCGTCCAGTCCGAACGATGCTTGCAAGCGAGATCGACACGGACCTCCCCGCAACTCGCGTGGCCCCGAAAATGACGGCGGCGGATCTGCCGAGGGAAGCGCCGGAAGATGTCTTCAGAGTGTCGGATGCAGCGGGGGTCGAGCAGGATGCGACTCACCTGGTTTATGCGCCGCAGACGGTCCGCGAACCGGAGCCGCCGCCGCAGGAGCGGCCAATCGACACCAGCGTGATCCGGAGCACCGTCGAGCAGGAACCGGTCGACGACGTGTTCCAGCAGGGCGTCACTCCGGGCGCGACGGTCGAGGGCGGTACGGTTCTCCTGCCGGGAGAGAGCCGGGAAGTCGGCGCGATGGAGCGGATCTTCACCGGCGAGCCGATCGACATCACGTTCACCAACGCGGACCTGATCGACGTGTTGAGACTCTTCAGCGAGATCACCGGGTTGAACATTGCGATCGATCCGGAAGTGCGGGGGACGGTCACGGTCCGGTTCGAAGGAGTTCCGTGGGATCAGGCGCTCGATCTGATTCTCCGGCAGAACGACCTGACCTACACGTACAGCGGCAACGTCATGCGGATCGGAACGATCAACCGCCTGACGGCCGAGGCCGTACGGACACGTGAGCTCGCCGAAGAAGAGCGAAACAACGTGCCTCTCCGGACTGTCATCAAATACCTTTCATATGCACGGGCACCCGACGTCCAGTCGATTCTCAGTGCCCTCAGCACGCCGCGCGGTACGATCATCGTCGACGCGCGTACCAATCAGTTGATTATCTCCGAGGTCCCGGACGTGTTGCAGACGATGTTCGATCTGATCGAGACGATCGATGTGGCAACGCCCCAGGTCATGATCGAAGCGAGAATCGTCGAAACGACGAAGAACTTCGCGCGTCAGCTCGGAATCACCTGGGGCTTCAACGGGACTCTCGACCCGGCACTCGGCACGGGGACTGGCCTCACGTTCCCCAACCGGGTGGATGTCACGGGCGGGCCATTCGACTTCGGAGCTGGCAATCCCGTCCTCGATCTGAGCTTCATGGATGTGCTGGGCACCTTCGATCTCGATGTTCTCCTCACGGCAGCCGAAAGCGAGGGACTGGTCAAGGTGGTCTCGGCGCCGAAGGTCACCACTCAGGACAATCAGGCCGCAGAGATCCAGAGCGGTGTCCAGATTCCCGTGCAGACGCGCGTGAACTTCACCACGACCGTCACCTACATCGACGCGACGCTCAGGCTCTCGGTCACACCGCAGGTCACGGCAGTCGGAACGGTCATCATGGACATTCAGGTTCAGAAGACGGAGCCGGCGCTCGGTCTGACTGTAGTCGGCGGGACGAACTCGCCGCTGATTACCAGACGAGCCCAGACCAAGCTGATGGTGCGTGACGGCGGAACGACCGTGATCGGTGGTATTTACCAGGCCACCGACAACAATGCGCAATCAAGAGTTCCGTTCCTGCACCAGATTCCGGTGCTGGGCAACCTGTTCAAGAACAATGACATCTCTTCGAGGCACGACGAGCTGCTGATCTTCATTACGCCGCGGATCGTGAGGGTACAGTGAGGGTAGGAGCGATGATGAAAAAGCTGACACTGACGGTCGCAGCACTCATGGCACTCGCCGGCTGCGACGACGTGGCCCGGGAATCTTCGCCGGTCGAGCTCGTCGCGACGGTGACGCCGGATGTCGTCCAGCTGGTGGACCTTGCGGACCCCGTTTGCCCGGATCTGGTCACCGTGGTCGTGAACGCGATCGCGAAGAATCCTCTTTCGGAGGAGACTTTTCTCGACGTTCGGCTGACCCGAATGAGGGTTTCGTACAGGCGAACCGATGGCGGAACACTGAGACCCAGCTCGTTCGTCAGAACGATCTCGGGCCTGGTTCCGATCGGGGGTACCGCATCCGTGAATACTCGGGTGTTTCAGGCCGACGCGACAAACGAGGCTCCGTTCGCCGCGCTCATGCCCAGCAACGGTGGGGTCGATCCGGAAACCGGACGGAGAGTCGTGCAGATGGATGTCATTCTCGAGATCTTCGGAGAGACCCTCTCCGGCGAAAATGTAGCAACGAGCGTCAGTTTCCCGGTTGATTTCTGTTTCAACTGCGGCGGGTGCGCTTGAGAGTCGGGTGTGGAAATGACGGGGGAAACAATGGATAGAAGGACAGTCAAGGCAATCGCGGTGCTCATGCTCCTGCTGGTCGCGGCCTGTTCGGGAGATTCGCCGACTGCGCCCCCTCCGGGCGGTGGCGGTCCCGGGGGCGGAGGAGCCCAGGCAGTGACCGTGGCCATCGAGGCTTCGAACGACGATCCGCTCGTCAACTCCACCTCGACGATCATCGCGACAGTGACCCAGAACGGTCAGCCGGCCGTCGACGGTACCGCTGTCGAATTTTCGACGACTCTCGGCATTTTCTCCGAGACCGGGACGGCGACGACCGTCAAGATCACCGATGAAGGGAAGGCAACGGTCACGCTGACCTCGAGCCAACCCGGCTCGGCGACGGTACGGGCCCGCGTCGGGTCTGCAGTCGCCACGACGGGAGTCACCTTCAGGGCTCAGGGAACCGGTCCCCCGCCGACCAATGGAGGCCCGACGATCAACTCCATCTCCCCGACGACGGGAAGTCCCGAAGGCGGCGAGATCATCACGATCAACGGTACCAACTTCCAGGCACCAGTTCGGGTACTCTTCGGCAACCGCGAAGCGACAGTCGTCTCGGTGACCGAGACCGAGATCAGGGTCGTGGCACCGAGGATCGATCTCCCACTCGACACTCAGTTTCAGGAAGTGCAGATCACCGTCATCAGCGGCGTCGGCACGGACGATGAGGCAAGCGTCACCGCCGCACAGAGGTTCCGTTATGAGCGTCAGATTCTGACGCCCAATCTCTTCAGCGTGACTCCTTCGTCCGGTCCGAACGAGGGGAACACCCGCGTGAGCATCATCGGTGAAGGCTTCCAGGCACCGGTTCGCGTATTCTTCGGAACGGGCATCGGAGTGGAAGCAGCGGTTCAGCAGGTCACATTCAACGAGATCATCGTCCTGACGCCTCCTGCGCTCGGTTTGGGAAGCGCGCTGGCGAACAGCGAAGTTCCGATCCGCGTCACGAACGTCGCCTCGAACACCTCGGCGACTTTGTCGCCTGCATTCCGTTACGGACCTGAAATGGTGATCACCGGCATTTCGCCGGGAGTCGGTTCCGGTTCAGGTGGAACGGAAGTCACCATTTTCGGTTGGGGATTCGACGACCCGGTCGCCGTCACGATCGGCGGGATCGGAGCACAGCCGATCAAGGTCTCGGGAACCGAGATCGTCGCGATCACAGGAGCTCCCCTACCGGCATGCGGTGGCACCGTGAGCGGTCCGACCACCGTGACGAATCTCGAAGATGGTAACTCGGCAGAAGGGCCCGAGTTCCAGTTCGTGTTCGTCAACCCCAGCATTACGTCAATTTCGCCCAGCTCGAGCACTGCGGGCGGAACCATCCAGATCACGGTCGCAAACCCCGGCCCCGGCAGCGTGAGGTTCGAGATCGGCGGTCAGACGGTGATCCCCACAGCGGGAGTCCAGATCGGTCCGGACCTCTTCCGATACAGCGTGACCGTTCCGACCAACCTCGACTTCGAGGAGGAGGAGTGTGGCGTCAACGGGACTCGGGAGATTCCGACCGCCTTCGACGTGACCTTCATCAATGTCACGACGACCTGCACCGACAGTCTGCCTGGTGCTCTCACCGTCACGCCTCCCAGCACGGAGTGCGTCGAGCCGCCGGTAGCCGTGGTCAGTCCGACCGCGGTGGCGTACGGCGATGTCGCGGTCGGTGCTTCGGCGGATCGAGTCGTCACGGTGAGCAACGCCGGTGGCGGAACTCTCAGCGTCACTGGAGCCTCGAGCAGCAATCCCGATTACGCGGTGACGGCGGGACCGTTCCCGGCGTCGCTGACGGCGGGTCAATCGGCTGACTACACGATCACGTTCACTCCGGCGGCGGCCGGCGCGTCGACCGGTACGGTGACCTTCCAGACATCCGCGGGAGCCGTGACCGTCACGGTTTCCGGCAACGGAATCTGACGAGCTTTCGGATAGAATCGGGGATGGCCGTCCTTTTGTGGCGGCCATCCCCTTTGTACTTATGGCCAAGGCTGAAGACACTCCCCGAATCCAGGCGCTCCGGGCGAAACTCTCCGCTGACCCGTCTTCGCGCGTTTTCTACCAGCTCGCGGAGGAGCTCCGGAAGCTCGAGCGCTTCGAGGACGCCGAGGAAGTCCTGCGAGGCGGGATCGAGCATCACCCTGAATACCTCTCCGGATTGCTCAGCCTCGGGAGGGTGCTCGTGGGGCAGGGGAAGTTCGCCGAAGGTATCCAGGTGTTCGAAAAGGCTCTCACGAAGGATCCCCACAACGTAGTCACTGCCCGGCTCCTTGCCGACGCTCATTTTGAAGTCGGCTCGAATCTCGAAGCGGTCAAGCGATACAAGCTCGTACGGGCGCTCCATCCGCAGGACGAAGAAGTCCATGAACGGATCGAGATCCTTGAAAAGCGGCTGAAAGAAGATCAACCCACGGCATCCGAGGCGACGGTGCCCGCGGAGCCAGTCGTTGGCGATGCGGATGCCGAAGAAGCGGTCGATGCGTCGGGAACGAGCTCCGATACCGCGGACTCGGAATCCGCCGCGACAGAGGACTCAACGGTCACCATGGGCGATCTCTATGCCAGTCAGGGACACCCCGACGAGGCGCGAGAGACGTACCGGAGCGTTCTGGAGAGACAACCGGCGAACGATCGAGCCGAGGCACGTCTTCAGCGGATGGACCATGAGGATCTGAAGGCGAAGGGAGGTCAGGCGGAACTGGAATCAGGAACGGGGCTGGAAGACTCGGCGAGGCCATCGGCAGGCGAGCCCGCGCGAGACGACGCGCGCACCCAGCGTCTGGAGGAGTGGCTGGCGAAAATGAAAGGACGGGCTGACCAGAGTGTTCGAGGATGAACTTCGGCGGTTGGTGGACAGCGTACCTGGGGCGCTCGCCTCGTCATTGACCGATCTCGACGGAATCCCGGTTGCGTCGACGAATCCGGGTGGTGTGCCTCTCGACCACATCGCCGCGGAGCTGACCAGCGCCTTTCGGAGCGTGCAGGTCACCAACACCGGCATGGATATCGGCGTTCTGGCTCAACTGATGCTCATGACCGAGAAGTACGCCATGTATCTGTCGAGAGTGACGGAGGAGTATTACGTTTTGGTGGTAATGTCCCCGGAAGGAAGTCACGGAAAGGCGAGATTCGAAATGAAAAAAGTCCGGCACGCTCTCGCTGACGAACTGGTGTGATGACGTGGCACTATTGAGCTATCAGGAGATTCTGCAACTTATCGACAAGATCTCGGAAAAGGGGATGACTCTGGTCGAGATCGAGACGGGAGGAGTGCGAATCCGGATCGAGAGAAGCAGTCCGGAGCCGCGCGGTGAGGCCACGATCGCGCCTATGGCAGCCACAGCGACCTCACCGGCGATGGCGGCTCCGATGCCCTCCTCAGGGACGGGTGAGACAGACCAGTCCGCTCAGGAAGCAGGGGATGACGAGTCGTGGCACGTGATTACGTCCCCGATCGTTGGGACATTCTATCGATCCGCCAACCCGGAGTCGGAGCCCCTCGTGAAGCAGGGCGACAGGGTTACCCGAGGCGCCGTTCTCTGTATCATCGAGGCGATGAAGCTGTTCAACGAGATCGAGAGCGACTCCGACGGTGTCATCGAGAAAATCTATCCAGAGAACGGTCAACCGATCGAGTACGGCGAGAAGCTCTTTGCGTTACGGCGCTGAGGACGGCCCTCGGTGATCCAGAAAGTCCTCATTGCAAATCGGGGCGAGATCGCTCTGCGAATCATCCTGGCGTGCAAGGAGATGGGCATTTCCACCGTTGCCGTCCACTCGGAAGCCGATCGCGATTCCCTGCACGTCAAGTATGCGGATGACGATGTCTGTATCGGTCCCGCTCCCTCGCGACAGAGTTACCTGAACATTTCGAGCATCATCGCCGCGGCCGAAATCTCGGGAGCGGACGCGGTCCATCCCGGCTACGGCTTTCTGGCGGAAAACGTTCACTTCGCCGAGATCGTCGGCGAGTGCGGAATGAAGTTCATCGGCCCGTCGCCGAGGGCGATCCAGCTGATGGGGAACAAGGCGAATGCGCGCGACGCCGCCAAGGCGGCGGGGGTGCCCATTCTGCCCGGAAGCGACGGACCGGTTCGAACGTCGGCGGATGCGGTCGAGCTCGCGAGCGCGATCGGTTTTCCCGTGATTCTGAAGGCCTCTGCCGGTGGAGGGGGCCGCGGCATGCGCATCTGCAGATCCAACGAGGAGCTGCTGCGTGCGTTCGAGACCGCCCGCAACGAGGCGGAACGGGCCTTTGGCGATGCAGATGTCTATATGGAGAAGTTTCTGGAACGCCCGAGACACATCGAAATCCAGATCATGGGTGACTCGACCGGACGAATCGTTCATCTGGGTGAACGGGAGTGCTCCATCCAGAGGCGCCACCAGAAGCTGCTGGAAGAGTCCCCCTCGCCGGTCATCGGGCCTGAAATGCGGGAGCGAATGGGGAAGGCCGCGATCGAGCTCGCCCGCGCGGTCGAATACGAGAACGCAGGAACGATCGAATTTCTGTTCGACGGTACCGACTTCTATTTCATGGAGATGAACACCCGTATCCAGGTCGAGCATCCGGTAACCGAGGCGGTCACGGGAATCGATCTGGTCAAGGAGCAGATCCGAGTCGCATCGGGCGAACCGATGGCCATCCCGGAGGAGCTCGAGCTTCGCGGTCATGCGATCGAGTTTCGCATCAATGCGGAAGACCCCGAGACTTTCGGACCGCAGCCAGGGAAGATCACGACGTACCATCCGCCGGGCGGTCCTGGGGTCCGAGTCGATTCCGCGGTCTATCGCGATTACGTGATTCCTCCCCACTATGACTCGATGATCGGAAAGCTCATCGTTCACGGTCGCGACAGGGATGAAGCGATTGCGCGCGGTGTGCGAGCGCTCGAGCTCTTCACGATCGAAGGCGTCAAGACTCTCATTCCTCTGCACCTCAGAATCCTCGCGAACGAGAAGTTCAGGAAGGGCGATTTTTCGACGCGCTTCATGGAGGAGCTCTTTGAGTGAGTCCGCGATGGCCTCCACCTTTTGTATGGATTCGGGCTGCCTGATCCAGCGCGGCACGATGCTCGTCCTTTGACCCTGGAGAGACCTTGTGAGAGTTTATCTCGTAGGATTCATGGGAGCGGGCAAGACAACCGTGGGGAGTGTCCTTGCGGAGCGCATGAAGGTCCCGTTTCTCGATCTGGACGAGCTCGTCGAGGGAGCCGAAAAGATGTCGATACGCGACATCTTTGCGGAACAGGGAGAGCCGTATTTCCGGAAGCGTGAGAGCGACATCCTCGCACTCACCGCGCACCTCGAGTCCGCTGTCATCGCGACCGGCGGCGGTACCTACACCTTCCGTGAGAATGTCGCTCTGATCGACCGCGTCGGAATCAGCGTCTACCTTTCGCTTCCTTATTCGATCCTGAGGGAACGGATCAGCCGTTCTTCGGCAGAGCGGCCGATGTTCACCGATGAAATGGCGCTCCACCGCCTCTTCAACAGCAGGATCGAGCACTATCGCCAGGCATCGCTCGCGATCGAGGTGAGGGAAGAGGAAACGCCGAGAGAGGTCGCGGATCGCATTCTGAACAGACTCAGGCGGTCAGGAGAGCACAACCCCGGGGATTTCGGAGAATCCTTTCTTTGAGAACGCTGGTGATCAGCGACGTTCATGCGAATCTGGAGGCGCTGGAGGCGGTCCTGCGCACGGTTCAGAGAAAGGGAGTCGCCCGCATCATCAGTCTGGGGGACGTCGTCGGTTACGGCGCGAACCCGAACCAGGTGCTCGACACGTTGCAGCGTCAGCGAAGAACCAAGATCTACGTGCGGGGAAATCATGACCGCGTGGCCTCGGGGGAGGGAGAGCCTGACGAGTTCAATCCTGCGGCCAGGCAAGCGATACTCTGGAGTCGTGAGAAGCTCAGCCGCGACGGACGGAACCGGCTGCGCAATTTCGTCGTCGGTCCCGTCGATCTCGGTGATGGCACTCTGCTCTGTCATGGAACTCCGGACGACGAGGACGAGTACCTTCTCAGCGAGGTTCAGGCGATGCGGATCTTTTCGGCCTATCCACACAAGCTCGTCCTTTTCGGCCACACGCATCTTCCCTCGATCTTTCGACTCGATCAGCGTGGAGACATCTCGGGGGAGTTGGCGGAAGCCGGGATGACGCTGAGAATGGAGCCGGGCATTCGTTACCTAGTCAATCCCGGTTCAGTCGGACAGCCGCGCGACCGAGACACCCGGGCGGCTTTCGGACTTTGGAATTCGAAACGATCGACCTTCCGATTCATGCGTGCCGACTATGACATCGCAGGGGCCATCGACGCGATCTGTTGTGCCGGGCTCCCCGAGATTCTGGGCCGCCGGCTGCGGTCGGGGTTCTGACCTCGATCGTGGACACGGCTGTCACCGGATGAGGTCGAACAGGAGTGCCCCGAGCTTCTGTAGGACGCTAAGCGGCATGAAATCAGCGCTTTAAAGCGGACGGCATGCTGGCATTCACACCGCAATATCTCCAGCACCGGTGGAGGCTCAAATGAAACGTCTTACTCTGGTTCTGCTCGCGCTCACATCCCCTCTCTGGGCTGATGACGATCGCCATCAGTCCTTCATCGCTTACGACGTGGGTGGGACGATTGTCAGCGGGGAGGATGGACGTGACATCGAAGTCGGTGTCAATACGCCCCTGTTTTCCGGAGACCGCCTCGCCACCTCCGCTCGGGGGAGAGTCGAAGTGAGGCTTTCGGACGGCAACGTTCTGGCCGTGGACCGCGATACCGTGGTCGACCTCGTGTCGGTGCTCGGCGACTACGAGATGGAGAGCGACGAGACGATCATCGGGCTGACTTTCGGCAAGGTTCTCCTTCACCAGACCGGCCGACGATCGGAGCCGGTGAGGCTCGATACGCGATTCGCGACGTATCGACTCGATGACTCCGGCATTCTTGCGGTCGAGACTTCGGATCGGGGCGATTCCGTTGCCGTAATCGGAGGGATCGTTAATCTGAGTCTTCCGACCGGGCGTTATCAGGTTCGCACGGGGGAGCGGATCAGGGTGGATGAACGGGGAATCTACGATGAGGCGGGGCTCGCGCGCGACGGCATGGACGATTTTGAGCGGTGGTACATGCGTCGGAACGATGATGGTCGACGCTCCTCGCGATATCTCGGCGACCGTCTGGCCTATGCGGATCCCCTTCTCGATGCGTATGGACGCTGGGTGTACGTCCACGAGTACAGCAACTGGGTGTGGCGGCCGACGGTGTCGGTCGGATGGCGGCCGTATTACAGCGGATACTGGCACCGCGGGCGACGAGGTGGGCTGGTCTGGGTATCGTCCGAGCCCTGGGGCTGGGTGCCGTATCACTACGGGTCGTGGGCCCACAGCCCGCTCTACGGTTGGGTCTGGATCCCGGGCAACCGCTATTCGCACGCCTGGGTTTACTGGCTGTGGGGACCGAGCTACGTCGGTTGGGCACCGAGGGGCTACTACGACTGTTTCCAGCCATATTTCGGCTGGGCATTCAACCGCGGTCGGAGGATTTCGGTCGGTATCGGATTTGACGTCTGGGGTCGCGTTCACGTCTCCGATGGGGATCTGAATCAGTGGACTCTGGTACGACCGGATCATCTGGTGTCGACGCGAGTCGATCGCGCTGCATTGACGACCGATGCGATTCGTGAGCGTCTGCAGCGGGATGGGAGGGGCGCCACGTTCACCGGTGGCAACCCGCGACTCGGTGAAGAAGACTTGAGGAATCCGGCCGAGGCGGTCGAGCGGATCGCTCGTCGCACGGTTGGAGGGGGTACCGGCACTGTCGGATCGGGGCCCACGTCGGATGTAACTCGGTTTTTCCGGCGTGACCCCGATCTGCCAGAATCCGATCGGGACCGGATCGCGCGAGCGTTGGATCGAGCGACGCCGCGAGCGAGCGACTCGCCGCGAACCGCCGGCGAGACCGCGACGACTCCGTCATCCGGAGGGGTGAGAGGTCCTTCGATTCAGCGGCGCGTACCCTCCGGGTCCGGGGAAACATCGGATCGGATCACGCGGACGCCGGCTCGAAACGTGTCGGGAAGTGTCGACGAATCGAGGCGAGGAGCCATCTCGCGACCGGCGCCTGAGCGACCGGCGCCCGTGACACCTGAGCGTCCGGCGATCGTGACGCCCGAGCGTCCGGCGACCGTGACGCCAGAGCGTCCGACTCGCCAGCGGGTGACGGAACCGGACAGTCGTTCCAACGCGGGCGAAACTCCCAGACAGCTGGCGGTTCCGCGCCGGGTGATCGATTCGATCGAGTCGGCGCGGGAGTCGCGCCGTCGTGCAACGCGGTCGTCCGAGGGTTCCGATCAGACCACTCGAAGGGCTCCGGCATCGGACGACTGGCGACGAAGGCCCGCCGCGAGCAGTCCCGAGGCGGATCGGACGCCGGCGAGAACGAGGACCCCGGATCGGACGCCGGTGCGAACGAGGACCCCGGATCGAGCTCCGGTGCGTGCTACTCCGGATCGGACACCGGTCCGAACGACGACCCCGGATCGGACACCGGTACGTACGACGAGTCCGGACCGTTCGACCAGGACGAGCGCGCCGCGAGCGACGAGTCCGACGCGGAGCCGAAGCGTGTCGAGGCCAGAGCGGAGCTCGTCGTCATCGACTCGGAGCTCGTCGTCATCGACTCGGAGCTCGTCGTCATCGACTCGGAGCTCATCCTCAGGGGATAGATCATCGAGCTCGACTCGATCCTCTTCCTCCTCGAAATCCTCGAGCTCTTCGTCGGGCAGAGTGTCGCGGAGATCCAAACCGGACGATCGCTGAGGGAGCGTTCGCGAGTTGTGGCCGTAGTCTAGAATGGGATCGTGGCCCTTCGGCTTCTGCTCATCGTCTACCTCTTCGAGGCCGGACTCTTTTTCCTCATTGCACCGTGGACGCGGTTCTGGTCGGTCACGCCTCTGCTGAACGCTGTGTGGTGGATCGAGGGTCTCAGCTCGAGCCCCATCCTTCGGGGAGTGGTATCGGGGTTCGGCTTTCTCCATTTCGTATTCGCAGCGCGGGAGATCATCCTGATCCTGGCCGGTCGGGATGCGATCGGCCGGACCCGCAGGCGGACCTCCTGACGATGGAGACGATTCTTCTGGCGGAAGACCGCGCGTCGCTCGCCGAGATGCTTCGCGAGGCTTTTGCGGAAGAGGGGTGGTCGGTCGATCATGCGAGCGGAGGATCGAGTGCGATTCGACGGATTGAGTCGGGTCGTCGCTACTCGGTGGTTCTGACCGATCTCCGGATGCCGGGAGCCGACGGACTGGAGGTTCTGGAAGCGGTCAAGGGGGCCGATCCTCTCTGTCCGGTCGTGGTGATGACCGGATTCGGCACGGTGGAGAGCGCCGTGGAAGCGATGAAGCTCGGTGCGTTCGAGTTTCTTCAGAAGCCGGTGGATCTGGACCATCTGATTCTCCTGATCCGACGGTGCATCGAGCATCGCAAGCTCTCGCGGGAAAACATCCTGCTCCGCGAAGAGGTCGGAACGCGGAAGGGAATGCCGACGATCGTCGGGGAGTCTCCCGCAATCCGGGAGGCTTTGGATCGCGCCCGAAAAATGGCGGCGAGCGATGCGACCGTTCTGCTACGAGGCGAAACGGGAACCGGCAAGGAGCTTTTTGCGCGCGCGATCCATGCATTGTCGGCGCGTGCAGACGAGCCGTTCGTGGCGATCAACTGCGCGGCGATCCCCGAGACCCTGATCGAGAATGAGCTGTTCGGACACGAGAAAGGCGCGTATACCGGAGCGGCCTCCAGGCAGATGGGGAAGTTCGAGCTCGCTCATCGAGGGACCATCTTCCTCGATGAGATCGGAGATCTCGGGCCTCCCGTGCAGGCCAAGATCCTCAGGGTGCTCGAGGAGAGGGCATTCGAGCGCGTCGGCGGTACGCGGAGAATCGAGGTCGATGTCAGAATCGTCTGCGCCACCAACGCTGATCTGGAGTCGGCCGTCGAGGAGGGGAGGTTTCGCCGCGACCTCTTTTACAGGATCAACGTCATTTCCCTCGAGATACCCCCGTTGCGGGAGCGAGGGGGGGACGTCATTCAGATCGCACGGCACTTCATCGAAAACCGGACTCGGACCGGTGTCCGAAAGCCCCTGACGCTTGCCGAGAGTGCCGGTGAGGCAATCAAACGGTATCGCTGGCCAGGCAACATCCGTGAGCTCCAGAACCGGCTCGAGCGCGCCCTCATCCTCGCCGAAGGAACTGAGATCACCGCGGAAGATCTCGGGCTCGATCTCGCGGATGGGGATCGGGCTCGAAGCCTTACGGAGATCGCTTCGATGGACCTCCCTCTGCCGGACCGTGTCGCACGCGCGGCCGAGCAGGTGGAGCGACTTGCAATCGAGGAGACGTTGAAGCGAAACGAGGACCGGAAGGCCGCTGCGGAAACTCTCGGAATTGCCTACCGCACGCTCCTCGCGAGAATCAGGGACTACGGCCTCGACTGACGGCTCAGTCGCGCCAGAGTCTCTCGGCCGCCGATGCTCTGAGATAGAAGGGACCGACCTGGAGCATCTTGCCTGAGCCAGCAGAACTCCGCCGAAGTGCCCGAACCGCCAGAATCGTTTCGTTCGGATGATCCGGGCTATTCATCTGAATGAACAGAGGGACGCCTCGGATCTGGTCGGCGAGCGGAGCCGCCTGGTTGGAGATCGCGCCCAGGATCTCGCGCTGGAGAACACGAAGCTGGGAGTTTTCGGGAATCGTCGTGGAGATCCAGACGTCGATCCAGGCTTTCTCGCTGAGCCGGATCCGGTGCCGCTCGGCCGGGAGCCGGTTGATGCGACCCGCCACGGGACGCTCGACTGTCAGCTTCTGCAGGTTCGGAATCAACTCCCCCGACTCGTTCGCCATGCCGCGAACGACGTGCCGAAACCCGTCGAGCGGCATCAACGCATAGAGTCGTGCGATCGGCTTGATCAGAATCACGTTCTTCGAGCCCCTTTTCGAATAGCCGTCGAGCCAGGCCGAGTCGAAATGAACGCCCTGCGGGAAGACTGTCAGCCGCGCTTTTCCCAGTTTGTCGAGGATCTGTGAGTCCCCGATCGGGCGGATGTCCAGCTCGAGGGCGTAGTCCCGAATTGCGCCTGAGGACGAGGGCTGGGACGTGGCCGGCAGAGCGACGAACAACGCCGCGAGGATCAACGGCAGAAGGAGCAGTACGGTGCCCGTGGCGCGTTCAGATCTCATCGAGTACTTGTGGAAACTTCCAGCGAGCCTCGCGGATTTCCTCCTCGATGATCTCCCGCTCCGGTTTGTCGGCGAGTTGTGGGACTTCCCAGTTCGCCATCCACATCGGATTGAGGTACGGCAATACGGCGATGTGCTCGATCCGGTAAGGGAGCCCCCGCTTTTCGAATTGCTCGTTGAGATGGCGAACGACGTCTTTCGAGGTGGGGATCGGATCGCTCATCGCCTTTGCCGGGTGCGAAATCACAGCCAGGGGCCCGAGCCAGGCGAGATCCTGTCGCCTCCGCTCGATGATCGTGCGTGGCGCGGTCGCGGGGTTGAGCGGCGAAGCCGCGGAACCCCGGGTCGTGAAAGGGAAAAGAAAACAGCCCCGGAGAAGCGACAGATCGCTGTGGGTGGGCGAGATATGTTTCCAGCCGCCGGGTGTCGGGTCAGGATGTCCGACGTGTCCGACCCGGACCCCGACCCCCGATCCCCCCTCCGCCGGCCAGGTGGGATCACGGATTGCAGACTCTCCGGTCGATGGAGGTGCACCGATGAAGAAGCTGCTCTCAGGCGCTTTCGGCGCCGTTCTGATGTTCTGGTCCTCGACCGCCTCGGCGCTCGACACCGAGGAGATCCTTGCAACGGTCGCCATGCCGCTGGCGGTTGCGGCGGTGGCGGATTTGACCGACATCGACACGGAGGATCTGCTGACGCTGGTTTATGCACTGAATGACGCGAATGTCGCTCCGACGAAGTTCGTGGAGATCATCCGATACGTCCCGGTGGTCCTGCTGGATCCCGAGGCGGCTCCGGATTTCATCGCGTTCGTGGAGACGGAATCGAGGCGAAGCTCCGACGGAGATGCGCTGGCAACGGTGCTCGGGAATCGTCTCGTGGAATCCGGAGCAACGACGATCCGGGTCGAAGCTCCCGAACCAATCCGGTCGAGGGCGATCCTTCCTCCCGTCGTGGTCGATCGAGCTCATCCGCATGGAGGGCCTCCCGGGCAGGTGAAGAAACAGATCGGTGTCCAGACCGGGGCCGAAGTCGTCCACGGCGAACATCCGTCGAACCGGGCTCGGCCGGTGAACGCTGAAGACAAACCAGTCCCTCCGGGCAAAGCGAGGGACCAGAACGCCGGCCGGGATCGAGACGACGGGAATCCCGGAAAAGAGAGGGCGAACAAGGCCCGCGACCACAATCCAGGTAAAGGCAAAGCTAAGGGAAAGAAGAAGGACGGAAACCGATGAGAACGCTCGCGATTCTTCTGATTCTGGCAATTCCCGTCGCCGTGGGATGCAGCGATGACGCCGCGACGGAATCGGCTCAGGCTTCGGCGGACGCCTACACACCCGAACAGCTCGCCGAGATCGGCTCGGCAGTCGAGGCTGATCCCGCTTCAGCGGAATCGATCCTCGCGGACGCCGGGCTGACCCCGGAGGAATTCGAGCAGGAGGTGAGAAGGGTCACCGAGGATCCGGATCTCTCGAGACGTTACGCGAGCGCCTATCACGCCGCGAAGTAGCTTACGGATTCTCTGCGGTTGGAGCCGGCTCCATCGATCGAGTCGGGGGCCCGGCCAGATGAAACGGTGACGGCCCTCCGTTCAGAAGTCGTCTCTCACGAAGCCAGCCGATCAGAACCTGAACCGCCATCGCGAGAAGGAAGAGATCCCGGATGATGGTCCAGACCATGTCGGAAAGCTTCTCCTCGTCGCTCAGTCCCGATGCCGCCGGGTCGAAGCATCCGCAGTCGATCGCGTTACCGATCAGCAGGTTGTATCCGATGGCCAGGATGAAGATGACGAGCAGACCGATGACGAACGTGATGGCCGTGCCCCGCCACATACCGAGGATCAGCGCGATCCCGATGATGAGCTCGACCCACGGGAGCACGAGTGCCGCGATGTTCACGAGACCGAGCGGAAGGATTTTGTAGTTGTAGATCATGTGGGCGAAGGTCGGAGGGTCGATGATCTTCGGAAGAGCAGCCATCACGAAGACTGCGCCCAGCGCGATCTGGAGTCTGATCGTCAGCCAGGGGTGTGAGACGATGTCATCGAAGGATCGGTATTGGGTTTTCACGGATTCGGCCCCGACCGAACGGGGCCACCGTTGCCGACCCAGTCCGGATACCCCCCCTCGTAGACGAGAAGATTGTTGTAGAAAAGGCCCCAGAGCTTCTGGGCGAGCATCTGGGAGTCCTGACAGTCGCCACCCGAACAGTAAATGACGATCGGCAGGTCCGGGTCGTGTCCTTCCTCGGCAAATGCCTGGACCTTGTCGTTGACATCGGCTTCCCACACGGCGAAGTTCCTCGCCCCGGCGATGTGACCGGCTTCGTATTCGGAAGTCCGCCGTGCGTCGAGAAAAACCCGTCCCTGTCCATGCAGCCACCGCGCGTCCTCTGGCGAAATGTTGACGAAAGGTTGCTGCTCGGTGGGGGGGAACCTTTCGAGCATCTCTTCTTTCGAGACAGTCGGAGCGGTGCTCATCGGCGCGGATGTGTCGGTGGGGAGCGGTTCAGCGCTCCCCACGGTGGAGGGCGCCGGTGTTTCCTCCTGGATCGAGGAGGGAAGGGTCGGATCACTGGTTGCGACCCGCCGGCCGGAAAGACCGTCGTCGACGATCAGTGCGACCTTTCGATCGCGATCCGCAAACGCGTTGGCCAGAAACGCGACGATGATTGCGGCTCCGATGATCGTAATTGCTTCGAGTCCGAATTTTCGCATCTTCATTCCTCATGGCGGCAGTTCAGACGAATTGCCGACTCTCGATTTTTTCCTTCAATCCGATCCGGTTTCACAGCGGCGTCGCTGCTCGCAATGCCCATGGCACTTCGATACAGAGAATGAAAGTGGCGAACTCCATTCTCCCGTTTCGGCGAGTACCGACCCCGATCATAGGTACTCGACTGGAGACCGCGCTGAACGTCTTCGCAGATCTGGATGTCCTCCAGCTGTACCTCATCACTGAATTCGACGGTCTCGGCGACGATACGTTCTGCATCCTGGTCGCGAAAATACCATTCGAAGATCGTCAGGGTGCGCTCCGGTCCGAGTGGCACGATCAGGTTTGTCGAGAAGTTGTCCGAATAGACGTTGATCATGAGGTTCGGGAAGATCCAGAGGAACCGCGCCTCGCTGGAGGTGGCGCCGGTTCGGAGGCGTTTCGGGTTCCTGATCGGCGCGTGCTGGAGCGAAAACCAGGGACGTGTCTCGACCTCGTATCGCTCGTAATCGAGCTCTTCGTTGAGGGCCGGGTGAACGATCGGGATATGGTAACCCTCGAGATAGTTGTCGACGTAAACCTTCCAGTTGCATTCGATCGTCCAGTCCTTCCGAACCGTCCAGGAGTAATCGCTCAGATCGAATGGGGCGAGAACCTCGTCGATACCGGAGAGAACCTCCGCGAGCGGAGGTACCGATCCTGCTGCACGGGCAAAGAGCAGGTCGTGCCAGGCTTCGAGCTCGAAGCGGGGGAGGGAAAAGTCCGCCTTGTCGAAATCCCGGGCACCATCCATTTCAGGGGTTGCCAGCAGCCGGCCGTCCAGGCCGTACATCCAGCCGTGATAACGGCACTGAAACGAGCGGGCGATGCCGGCGCCGCGACAGACCGGCCCCGCGCGATGCCGGCAGACGTTCGACATTGCACGGAGCTCATCCTTGCGATCCCGGACGACGAGAACCGGTTCCTTTCCCGCCATCGCCGTGAAATACGACCCGGGCTCCGGGAGCTGGTCGGCGCGGCCGATCAGTTGCCAGGTGCCGGCGAAGATCCGTTCCTGCTCGACGGCGAGCGTCTCGGCGCTGGTGTAGAGCGATGAGGCGATCGTCGACTCATGATCGAGCGCTTTCAGACGCTGATGCGATTGCGCGGAGCTCACATGTTGAGGATACACCACCACCGGATCGCGCCCACCTGCGGTGTTTCCATGTTATGTTCAGGCCAAAGGCCTGCTGTGAATCTGCCTGCGAAAATCCGGACCGGGAGGCTTCTCGATGAGTGAGTTCAGGCTGAATCGGATTCTCGTCGGGAGCGAGCTGTCGGCCGAGTCGATGGCTCCGGTTGCGTTCGCTTCCGACCTTGCCGAAGCGGTCGATGCGGAAGTGGTTCTCTTCCATGCGGTCCAGCCGATCCGGTTCGGCTACGGGATGGGCGAGCGGGACGGGATTGAAGGAGAAACCGGGGCGCAGATGGAGGAAGCCGAGGCGAGGCTCGATCGCATCGCTTCGGAGCTCTTTCCTCAGCAGACGACCGTGAAACTCCGGCTTGCGACCGGATCGCCCATTCAGCTGATTGCAGAAGTGGCGGAAGAAGAGTCGGCTGATCTGATCGTGATCGGGACCCACGGCTACCATCCGGGCATCCGGTACCTCCTCGGATCAGTCGCCCAGGGCGTGCTTCACTCCACCGATCTCCCGGTGATCACAGTCCCCCTCGACCGGGATCTTCAGAAGGACGAGATCCTCACGATCCTCTGCCCGGTGAACTTCACTCCGATCGGGCAGATGGGGATGATCCTCGCCGCCGAGATGGGAAGGCTTCTCGGTGCGGAAGTGATCGCACTGCACCTCATCGAGTCGGAATCGACGGGCGACGTTGCCGAACATGTGCAGAAGTTGCGGGAGTGGCTTCCGCCGCATATTTTCGATGCGTGCCGCGTGAGGATCATCGCTCGTTCCGGGAAGGCCGCGGAGGAAGTCGTGAAATATGCGCGAACCCAACGCGTCGATCTGATCGTACTCGGGGCACAGCGACGGAGATTCGCGGATACGTTCGAAGTGGGCACGACGACCGAGCGGGTGACCCGCCATGCGCCCTGTCCCGTCCTGACCGTAATGTCGCCCTCGCCGGACGAGTGAGTGCCGCAGGCGCCGGAGAGGCAAAAAGATCCTGATTGGGACTTCATCCGACGTTCAGGGAATGCTAGGATCTCCAACTATGGTCATTCTCGAAGGCGACCTCGGAACCCTTCGGCTTGTCGGTCCGCTTCGGTGTCTCATCGAGGAAGGTCTGTCCGCCGTCATCGAGGTCGAGAACGTCGACTCGACGATTGCGTTGTCGGGCGGGGAGATCGTCAGAGCTTCCGAGGTTGACGAGTCCGATGCCCGGAGGTCACTGGTCGAGCTGCTCGCGACGAGGGAGGGCCGCTTTTCGGCCAGAATCGCCGAGCCGGAGGATGTCGAGGGTGAGCGGCTCGAAGTCGACCTCGAGGTCCTGGCGCGTGAGGCGATGGAGATGGAGAGAGATCGAGCCGGGACTCCGCTGTCGGCCGTTCCTTCCGTCACCGTCGATCCGGATGATGACGATCTTCAGGTCTCCGGCGCCGAGCTGCGACTCCTCATGAAGATCGACGGACAACGTACCGTCGAGGATGTGACCAAAGGGGGAGACGAGGCGGCCATGGAGATTCTTCGCGGCCTTCTGGAACGGGGGCTGGTCGTCATCGAAGGGGGTGCAGACTCCGCGACGTCCGCGCCGGTCAGGTTCGACGGGGTCGCCTGTCTGACGCTCGAGGATGCCGACCGCACCACGCATCTTCTCGATGGCGACGAATACGTCCTCGGCCGTAAAGCGGAAAACGGCGTTGCGATCGAGCATCCGAGCGTATCGGGGACTCATGCGAAGGTTCGGAGATTGCCGGAGGGGTATCTGCTGGAAGATCTCAAGAGCCGTAACGGAACGTTCGTCAACGGCGTGAAGGTCGACAAACGTCTGCTGAAGGACGGCGACCGGGTTCGCCTCGGAACGGTTTATCTCGTGTATTCGGTGACGAACACGAATGCTTCCGGCGCGGTCGAGCACGCTGCGGAACAGAAAGGTAACTCATGAATGAGGATGTATACGACGTTCTGATCGTCGGCTCCGGCCCGGCCGGACTGACAGCCGCGACACAGGCTCACCTCAATGGATTGTCGTACGCGGTTCTGGAGCGCGAGCAACACTTTTCCGACACGCTGTTTCGATATCAGGCCAGGAAGTACGTCATGGCCGAGCCATCAATGATTCCACTTCGAGGCGAGCTTCCTTTCGAAGCGGGATCGCGCGAACAGATCCTCGAGGGCTGGTACGAGATGATCGACGATCTGGGGCTTCGCATCCACCTGGGAGGGGAGGTCCGTGGCGTCCGCAAGGAGGGGGAGACGTTCGTCGTGTCGACTCCACTGGGTGAGTGGAGAGGGCGTGCGGTCATTCTCGCCATGGGAACCCAGGGCTCATTGCGGACGCTCGGAGTCGAGGGAGAGTCTCTGCCGCAGGTGCTCTATCACCTGGTTGATCCGGCGGATCACAATGATCAGGACATCGTCGTCATCGGAGCGGGTGACTCGGCGGTGGAGATCGCGATTGCGCTGGCGGACGAGAATCGCGTGAGCCTGGTCGTTCGCGGACCTGAGATCGTTCGGGCAAAAGACAGTCTGATACGCGAGGTCATCACGCGGGCAACGAACGGCTCGATCTCGGTGTATTACAGCGCAAACGTGGCTGAAGTTCGTGATGGTGAGGTGGATCTGTCGGTTCGCGGTGACAACATCACGATCCCGGCGGATCTTCTCTTCGTCAAGATCGGCGCGGATGCACCGAGAAAGTTTTTCGAGTCGATCGGCATCGAGTACAACGGGAAGGGACCCAACGCCAGGCCAATCCTCTCCGACGTTTACGAAACGTCGGTGCCGGGCCTCTACCTGATCGGAGCCGCCAGCGGGCGGGACCTCATCAAGCTCGGGATGAACCAGGCGTGGGAGGTCATCGAGCATCTGGCCGGCCGCGAGGTGGAGCCGGCGGATGAAGCGGTTCTCAGGGAGCGGATCCCATTCCTCGACGGTACGGTGAGACAGCGGCTCCGTGAGTTGCAGAGGCGCATCCCGGTTCTCGGAGCAGCCAGCGAGGAACAGCTTCGCGAGACGATCCTGACGGCCGATGTCAGGGAGTACTCGCCGGGATCCGAGATCATCCGGCAGGACGACTACACCAACGATTTTCTGATCATCGAATCGGGTCGCGTCGAGATCGTGCATCGAACCGACGATGGAGTGCTCAATTCGGTTGCTGCGCTGACGGCTGGAAACTTTTTCGGAGAGATGAGCCTGCTGTCGAATCGGCGGCGAAGCGCCTCGGCGATCGCTCTGGACAGAACCCGCATCATCTCGATTCCGAGGAAGGCGATTCTGAAGCTGATTCGAACCTCGCCCGAGGTGGGAGCGCTGATCGATCAGGCATTTCTGATACGCGCTCTCGGAGGTTACCTCTTTCCGGGAACCCCGGGAGCGGTTCTGGGTCAGCTCGCGACGGAATCGTCGCTGGAATCGCGGCCGAAGGACTACGTCGTATTCAGCGAGGGAGACGAGGCGGACGCCTTCTATCTGATCCGCAACGGGATGGTGAAGATCTCCCGCATGGCGGGAGGGAGAGAGATCATCCTCGCCTATCTCGTGGCGGGCAATTTCTTCGGCGAGGGCGCATTGCTGACCGATGCGCCCCGGAGCGCCACCGTGACGACGATCTTTCCGACCGAGCTGATTCGTCTGTCGCGAGCGGCATTCGACCGCTTCATCTCGACCAACCCCGAGCTTCGCGACCTCCCGCTGAGCAAGCTCGAGGAGCGAAGGATTGCGGGACTGATCTCGGAAGCAAGCCCCGATACCGGCTTCATCATCGAGGATCTCATCCGGGAAGAGATCGTGATGGGAACCGACTCGCTCATGATCGACGAGTATCGATGCGTCCGATGCAACAACTGCATCGAGGCATGCGAGGCGGTCCACGACGACGGACAGGCACGGCTCTCGTTGACCGGAATCAAGTTCTACAATCTCCTGGCGCCAAACTCCTGCTGGCAGTGCGAGAACCCGATGTGCATGATCGACTGTCCTCCCGACGCGATCGCGAGAGATCCTCGGGGCGAGGTTTACATCAAGAGCAACTGCATCGGGTGTGGGAACTGTGAATCCAACTGTCCGTACGGCAACATTTTCATGGTTCATCCGGAGTCGCCGAGAGACTCGGTCTGGGGTTGGGTCAAGTCGCTATTCAGTGGTGAGGATGTCGAAGACGTCGACCGGACGGTCGCGGTCAAGTGCGACCTCTGCAGGGATATCGCGGGAGGACCGGCCTGTGTCAGGAGCTGTCCCACCGGAGCGGCCATCCGCCTCACGCCGAACGAGTACAAGTCGACGCTCGAAGAAATCGTAGTGAGGAAGAGGGCGAATTGAGACGGCAGCGGCGGAGCCGCGCTCCCTGGAGATGGGCGGCGGCCATCGGCACGGTGATCCTCGTGATCTTCTGGATCCGTCACACCCAGCAGGTCGATTATCGCCATGGCGGTACCACGTTCGGACTCGTGACCGGAACGATCGGTCTGTTTCTGATGCTGCTCCTCGCTTTTTTCGGCGTTCGACGGCGGTGGTACAGCTCGAGGCTCGGCACGCTGGAAGGCTGGCTCCAGGCCCACATCTGGCTTGGAGTTCTCAGCATTCTCGTCGTGGCGTTTCACACCGGATTCCGTTTTCAGGACCGCGTTGCGGTGGCGTTGCTCTGGGTCTTCGGTGCCGTCGCCGTGTCGGGAATCATCGGCGCGGTGCTTTACAGCACGGTTCCACGAGCGCTGACCGAGGTCGAAGGGAATCTTCCGGGCGACGCGATCTCGGACCAGATCAATCAGCTCGCGAAGTCGATGTCGCGCGTCGCATCGAACAAATCCGAAAAGTTTCAGGCGATCTACCGGGCGATGGAGCGGGAAGTGCGGCCCGCTCCGTTGGCGGGATGGATTCTTATGTTCCGCGGCAGAGCGGGCCGGACGGGTCCTCCCCCCTGGTCGCATCTGGTCGAATCCGTCCCGAAGAGTGAGCAGGGAGAGCTTCGTCAGATGATCCTGTTGAGCCGGCAGCAGAAAGAGCTCCATTCGACGTTGCGCGATCAGAAGCGCTACCGCAATCTTCTGGAAGTGTGGCGGCTGATCCATCTCCCTCTCTCGATTGCTCTCCTGTTGCTTCTCGTCGCTCACGTCTGGGGCGCCCTTCGATACGCTTCGGTGCCATGGTAGGGATCGCGCGATGACATTCATCCTTCAGTGGCTCGACGGAACCGCGGTCTCGCTGCAGCGCATCGAAGGGAGCGAGCTCCGAATCGGTCGCGGGACCGACGCTCAGATCAGATCCGACAATGTCGCCGTCGCGCTCACGCACGCGATCATCGAGGCGGCGGGTGACGAATATGTCGTGGACGATCAGGGGAGCATCACCGGAACCTACGTAAACGAGCGCACCGTCGATCGCCATACGCTCCGGAAAGGCGATCGGATCGAGATTGGCGATCTTCGTCTGACCGTGCAGGAAGCTTCCGGAGGGAAGCCACTCTTCCTTCGGATTGAACGAACCGTGCGAAGCGCCCGTGGCGCCGGCCTGATGCGGGGTTTGGACGAGCAGGATCCGGCGGAGACGCTCTCTCGTGGCTCGGTCATCGTCAGCCGCGCGCTCGACTACGACAGAAAGTACTCGATCCGGCGAAGACTGTTTTCGCGCCGCGGTCTCGGCTGGCTCGCCTTTCTGGTCACTGCTCTGATCGTCGCGCAACTGCTCACGGGCCGGAAGGAAGAGCCGTTCATGCCCGGCGGCCTTTCGGCAGCGCATGCCTCGGCCGTGACCGCCGATGGTCGCCGCGTCATCGAGGCTGACGATTGCCACGCCTGCCACGTTGCGTTCGAGGGCCCCTCCAACGCACTCTGCGAAGGTTGCCATCAGCAGGCGTTTCATCAGATGGGAACCGCCGATGCGGGCGACTGTGCCGCCTGCCATACCGAGCACCGCGCGCTCGAGAGCCTCACCGCAGTGTCCGATCGGTTTTGTGTGGATTGCCACGACGACCTCAGCGAGCATGGTGAGGACTTCACCGTAGCCCGGTCGGTCAGTGCTTTCGGAGCGAACCATCCCGAGTTCCAGTTTCTCGTCGACAGGGAAAATGACGTCCGGATCCCCGCGGGTGACCCTGCATTGATGACCGCCGATCCGAACCCGCTGAAATTCGATCACGAATGTCATCTCAGCGGAGATTGCCGGACGAGGCCGCCGCAGCCCGGCTCGCGGCAGACGCTGGTCGAGGACATCTCGTGCGCTTCCTGCCACGAGCTCGATCTGAATCGTGGATCATTCGACTCGATCTCCTTCGACGCGCACTGCTCACGGTGCCACGTCCTCACCTTCGACAACCGCTTCGAGGCGCTGCCGCACGGCTTGCCGCTCGAAGCCGTGGCCGGAATTGTCGCGAACGCCTACGGCGGAACGGCGCCGCTGCTCCGAGCCGATCCCTCCGATGTGGGGCGGATCGTCTCGCGCTCGACCGGCGAATCACCAGCCGCGGCATCGAGAGCGGTCCGCGTGGCACAGCGGGCGATCCGGGCCCGATGCGAGGAGTGCCACGAGCTCGAGGGCGGCGAGGTGGAGAAGCCCGCCACGGTCGCGACCCTTCTGCCCGAGATGCGCCCGTTCGATCACGCCGTACACCTGTCCGGCTCAATGGACCTGACGTGCGAGACCTGCCATGTCGGAATCTCCAGCTCGTCGAGCTCGGCGACTTACTCTATGCCGGCGACCGCTCAGTGCACGAGCTGTCATGAGGGAGAGGTCGTCGCCCGTCCGACGGGTCTGGCGGCGTGCTCGACTTGCCACTATTATCACGATCTGACCCGTCAACATGGTGCGGGATGGACCGTCAAAGCAGCATCGCTCGGCCTCCCGCCGGCGGCGGTTCCCGTCGCTCAGAGTGGAGAAACGGGCGAGGATACAAGCTCAGAGAGGAGCGGAATGACAATGGATCTCGGGATGATGGAGATCGTGTTACTCGCGATCGGGATCATTTTCGCCTTCATCGCAGGAATCATGCTCGTTGGTTGGTTTGCTCTGCGACGGGAGAAGCGAAAACTCGACAAGCAGGCCGCTTCGGGTAGCCGGCGTTCGGGCTTCGCGAGCACGACCCCGGCGTCGACGCCTTCGAGCGCACAGGCATCCCCGGCCCCCGCCGGACAGCCACCTCCGGCACCGGCTGGTGGACCGGGCGCGACACCGAAGGGAAGCGCGCCGAAGACGATGATGATGACGCGGCGGCCGTCGACGATTCCCGAGGCTCCGGAGGGAGCCACCGTCGCGGTCAAATGGCAGGGGTCCATCGCCTGGACTTCAGGGCCTCTCGAGGGGATGCGCCTTCCCATCGACGACAGCGGTTTCTACATCGGACGCGACAAGGAGATGGCTCAGATGGTGATCGATGATCCGAGAATCTCGCGTCGCCATGTGTGGGTGGGAATCAGGGACGGAAAGCCGACCGTGGTGGATCAGGGGTCGACCAACGGAACCTTCCTGAACGACGTCAACAATCGAATCAGCGAGTCGGTGTTGAAGTCGGGAGACGAGGTCATTCTTTCGGAGGACGTGGCGAGATTTCGATTCGACGCATGATGAAAAGACTTGCCATCGCACTGTTCCTTTTCTCGATCACTCCGGTCTCGGATGCAGCGGAACGTGAGCGAGCCCGGGGCGTTCGCCGACCGCCGGTGAGTCTCGTTCCAGCCGCGACCGCGCCCGACTGCAGTGGAGAGATCACCCAGGCGATCTGTCGCGAGAGCCGGGACGAGGAGTTCGCGCCGATTTCGGCCGACGAGGTCGCTCGTCTTGCAACCGGAGCCGCGGGAGCGATTGCAGACGACCGGATGACTGTTGCCGTGGTCGATCGGGCAGGGAGGGTTCTGGCGATCGTCCGGAAGCCTGGATCGAGCCCTGAAAACGACGACGTCGCCGTCGGACTCGCTCGCACCGCCGCTTTCTTCAGTCACGACATGGCTCCGCTGTCGTCCCGGACCGTCCGCTTCATCAGCGGCGTTCACTTTCCTCCCGGCGTCAAGAGAGCGCCGAATGCCGCGCTTTATGGAATCGAGAATACGAATCGGGGCTGCGACTTCAACGTCGAGTTCAATCCGGGAAAATGCATTCCACGGGCGACATCGGTTTCGGGTGGGCCATGCAATCCGTTCGACCAGAGCGGGTGTGGCACCGGCCCCGTCACAGGAAAACCGCAGCCATTCGACCTTCACGAGGGAGGCGCCCACCCCGAAGGTCTCGACCTCAAAGGGCCGCGCACCCCGAATGGTTTGCCGGTGAATCCGGGAGGAGTGCCGATTTACCGGGTTGCGAACATCCGGATCGAGGGAGATCTGGACGCGGGGAACGCGTCGATTGAAGTCGACGGGCCGGGCCACCTGCTCGGCGGAATCGGTGTCGCCGGCATCGATGGTGATCACGCCGAGTTTGCGGCCTTTGCCGCCGTCGCATTCGCGGGAGGAAACATCTTTCCGGCGCCGAGCTTCCCGCTGCCTCCACCCGGCCGCGTGTTCATCGACGGATTCCGGCTCCCGTTCGTCGAGAACGGATCGCGACCCGCCGGTACCACCGCCGATCCGGCTCCTTCGGTCGCATTCGTGGTGGGCCCGGTCGATGGCGGCTGTGCCGCCAACCGTTATCTCGTCGGCCCGTCGGCCAGCGCCGAGCTGTCGCTCGACGAAGTCGATGCGATCATTCGTCGCTCGTTCGACACCGCACGAAAGACACAGGGCCTGATCCGTCTTCCGCTCGGAAGTTATGCGCGAATGGTCATTGCCGTGTCGGATCTCGAAGGCAACATTCTCGCGCTCTATCGGATGCCGGACGCGACGGTGTTCTCGGTCGACGTCGCCGTCGCGAAGGCGAGAAACGTCGTCTACTTCAGCAGCGAATCGAGCTCCCCCGACGATCTTCCCGGAGTTCCCCCCGGGACGGCGGTGACGAACCGGACGATCGGTTTCGGGGCGCAACCGCTCTACCCGGCAGGAATCGATTTCACCGAGCCGGGACCATTCTTCGACCTTTTCGTGCGGGATCTGATGAACCCCTGTTCCCAGGGTCTCCAGCCCGCGAACCCGAATCAGAACGGCGTCGTCTTTTTTGCGGGAGCTTCGCCGCTCTATCGGGATGGTGTTCTGGTCGGCGGGCTGGGGGTGAGCGGCGACGGTGTCGAACAGGACGATTACGTCTCATTCTTCGGAGCCGGCGATTTTCTCCCGGAAGAGTCGATTCGTGCGGATCAGATCTTCGTGCGTGACGTTCGTCTGCCATTCCTCAAATGGCCGCGGAAACCGCTGGTGGCGACCGAAGTTCCGGTGACTACATTCGAAGAGCCCGAGGACTGATGCGCATCCTGCTCTCTGGATTGATCTGCGTCGGGGCGCTCGTCGGAAGCGCCACGGGACAACCGCGACAGGATCGTACGGTCGTCGTCGATTCGGTTCCCGTCGTGCTCAGGGGAGTGACCTCTCTTCCGGCCGGGTCCCGGGTTCGAGTATCGATCGGGCAAACGACGGTCGAATCGAGATCGGATTCTCTCGGCAGATGGGAGTTGCTGTGGGTCGAGCCGCTTCCCCCGGGGACGACCGCGGCCCGAGTCGAGGTGATCGCGGGAGACAGAGTGGATCGGTCCGAAATCCTGATCCGCGTCGAGGGAGAAGGGCGGCTTCCGAGACGTCCGATTCTTTATCCCCGTGAGGAGCCGGTGAGGGGGGAGAGAGCGATTCCGGAGCTCGAGGTCGAGCCTTTTACCGATCGGTGGAGGATCACGCCGCCCGACGATTACGAGCTGATCGTGAATCCGAGGGGTCGCTGGGATCCATACAACAAGCACCTGCTGAAGGGAGATTTTCCGATCATCGGAGACGAGATTTTTCTCTCACTGACGGGGATCAGCGACAGTCTTTTCGAAGGGCGGACCGTGCCGACACCTTCCGGTGTCAGCGCCGAGAATCCAGGCTCGGTCGAGTTCTTCGGTGAAGGCGATCAGGCATTCCTCAACCAGAATGTCGTCTTCACGGCGGACCTCTTTCGTGGGCAGACTGTCTTTCGTCCGGCGGAGTGGCGGGCTCGAGTCACTCTGATCGCAAACTTCAACGCCCTCGATGTCCGTGAGACCGGCGTGGTCAATCCCGACGTTCGACGGGGAAGCGACCGGGAGGACGGACAGCTCGGTGTTCAGGAGCTCTTCTACGAGAGAAAGCTCGCCGACCTTTCCGACCGGTACGACTTCGTTTCGCTGCGAGTCGGTATTCAGCAGTTCAACAGCGATTTCAGAGGATTCATCTTCAACGACTTCAATCTGGGCGCCCGGCTGTTCGGAAACTGGGACAACAATCGCTATCAGTACAACCTCGCGGTTTTCGATCGGCTGGAAAAGGACACGAACAGCAGCCTGAACGTCATCACCGAGCGGAGACATCAACAGGTCGCCGTGGCGAATATCTATCGCCAGGATCTCTTCACGTTCGGCTACACGGGTTCGGCGAGCATTCACTATCTGCGTGACGAGCCGACGATCTTCTACGACACGAACGACATTCTGGTGCGGCCCGACCCGATCGGTGACTTCACGCCGCACGAGATCGAGGCCGTGTATCTGGGCCTTGCGGGGGCGGGAAAGTTCGGACGGCTCAACGTCGATAACGCGCTTTACTACGTCTTCGGAGAGGACAGCCACAACCCGATTGCAGGACAGGGCGAGCTGGAGGGCCCGCTTGGAACGGACGGGGCCGAACCCCAAAGTGCCGAGGTCGACATCTCGGCGCTGATGGCGGCGCTCGAGCTTTCGTTCGACCGCGATTGGTACCGTCCGAAGATTGCGATTTTCTATGCATCGGGAGACGACTCGATCCCTGACCGTGACGCAACCGGATTCGATGCGATTTTCGACAATCCCAATTTTGCCGGTGGAGGGTTCAGCTTCTGGAACCGGCTCGGCATCCGTCTCGCCGGGACCGGGGTGGGGCTGGTGCATCGCGGAAGCCTTCTTCCGGATCTCAGCAGCAGCAAGGACGAGGGACAGCCGAATTTCGTCAACCCCGGCATCCGGCTCGTGAGCGCCGGCCTCGACGTCGAGGTCACGCAGAAGGCGAAAATGATCTCGACGATCAACGCGCTCTGGTTCGATCAAACCGAGGTTCTCGAAGGGGTGCTTTTCACCTCTGACATCGATCGGGAGATCGGGCTCGACATCAGTTCCGGCGTCCGGTACCGACCATTTCTCAACAATCAGATGATCGTTTTCGTGGGAGGAGCAGTCTTCGTACCGGGCAAAGGGTTCGAAAGGATTTACGAGGACGGCGATCCCTTGTGGCAACTCTTCACGAATGTGACACTGGCTTTCTGATGAGGGAAGATCGGCCCATGAAGCAGCCCGATTCCCGGATCCGACTTCGCGTCTGGCCGGTGCTCTCCGGAGCGGCGCTGGCGCTCGTGATTGCTGGGGGAGTGATTCGTTCAGGGCCGACCGAAGCAACGCAGACCTTCGACGACACGCTGATCCGGCAATCCCAAAGCGCGGCCGATGCGAAGAGCGACGGCTGCGTCGATTGCCACGAGGGAATCGAGCCGATGCACGAATCCGAGGCGGTCGTGCTCGGATGCACCGACTGTCACGGCGGGGACGCATCCGTTCGTGCGTCCGGTCTGCAACCGGAGTCCGATTCGTGGCTCGAAGCGAAGCAGCAGGCGCACGTTCAACCGCTCCATCCGGAGTACTGGTCGGAGGATGGGAGGCGTACTGCTCGAAATCCCGAGAGGACCTACACGCAACTCAACGAGGAGTCTCCCGAGTTCATCCGGTTCATCAACCCGGGCGATCTCCGCGTCGCCGAGCAGGCCTGCGGATCATGCCACCCGAGTGAGACGGCGCGGGTGCCACGGAGCACCATGGCGACGAGTGCCGTCTTCTGGGCAGCGGCGGCCTACGCCAACGGAGTCATCGGCCAGAAATACGCGCTGCTGGGCGAGCACTACCTTCCCGACGGCCGGGCGGCCTTGCTCCGAACGGGCGAAGAGAACATCCCTTACGGCACCGTTCCTCTGCTCCTTCCGCTGCCGCGATGGGAGACCACGCAACCGGGCGAGTACTTCCGCGCTTTCGAGCGTGGAGGACTCTTGAACTCGAACCTCCCGCCCGAGATCGGGAATCCGAACCCCTTCGAAGAGGCCGGACGCCCGGACATCCGCTCCAGCAACCGCGGGCGGGGTACAGGCCTGCGCATCAGTCCGGCTCTGATCAATCTCCACAAGACGCGGCTCAACGATCCGCATCTTTCTTTTCTCGGTACGAACGATCATCCGGGCGACTATCGCTCGAGCGGCTGCTCCGGTTGTCATGTCGTTTACGCGAACGATCGTGACCCTTACAACTCCGGCCCGTACGCATCCGCGGGTCACACAGGTCTCAGCCAGACGGACGATCCGATGATTCCGAAGGACGAGAAGGGACATCCGATTCGCCATCGGCTCACCCGGGCGATTCCCACCTCGCAGTGCATGTCGTGTCACATGCATCAGCCGAACTCTTTCGTCAACACATACCTCGGGTACACGATGTGGGATTACGAGGCGGACGCCGAGCACTTCTTCCCGGAGGAGCAGCGGTATCCGACGATTGAGGAGAGGCGGACCAGCCTCGACCACAACCCGGAAGGTGCGGCGGTGCTCGGGCTCTGGACGGATGTCGAATTTCTCGAGAAATCGTCGGAGCTCAATCCGAAGCTCGATCACACTCAGATGGCCGATTACCACGGTCACGGATGGCTGTTTCAGGCCGTCTACAAACGCGACCGCAAGGGAAGGCTGCTCGATGCGGAGGGGAACGTCGTTCCGTTCGACGATCCGGAGAAGTTCCGCAAGGCCGTCCATCTCCAGGACATCCATCTCGAGAAGGGGATGCACTGTGTCGACTGTCACTTCGACGTCGATTCGCACGGGACGGGGAGTCTGCACGGCGAGTTTGCCGCGACCGTAGAGATCGATTGCCGCGACTGCCATGGAACCGTCGAGAGCTACACGAATCTTCTGACCTCGGGGCCGGCCGCTCCGCCCGGCGGCACGGATCTCTCGCTTGCCACGACGGGCGATGGAAAGCGGCGCTTCGCCTGGAGAGAGGGACGGCTGATCCAGAGATCGATGGTCACGTCCGGGCTCGAATGGGAAGTTCCGCAGGTGCAGGATACGATCGATCCCTCGCATTCCCGTTACAACGAGAAGTCCGCCTACGCAAAGACGATCCTCAAGGACGGGGCGACGTGGGGAGACGTGCCGGCCGATCATCCCGAGCTGGCTCACCGCGACGAGGAGATGACGTGTTACTCCTGTCATTCGGCCTGGGTGACGAACTGCTTCGGTTGCCATCTGCCTCAGGAAGCGAACGAAAAGTCGAAGATGCTTCGCTACGAAGGCGAGACGACTCGCAACTACGCTTCGTACAATCCGCAGGTTGTCCGGTGGGATGCCTACATGCTCGGCATCGAAGGGAACGCGCGCGAACATCGCGTCTCTCCGGTTCGCTCGTCGTCGGCGCTGATCCTGAGCTCGACGAACCTCAATCGTGAGCGAATCTACACACAGCAGGCCACGATCTCCGCGCCGGGCTTCAGTGGCCAGGCAATGAACACGCATGTTCCTCACACCGTGCGGTCGACCGAGACCAAACAGTGCACCGATTGTCATGTGTCACAGAACAACGACAACAACGCCTGGATGTCCCAGCTCCTTCTGCAAGGGACGAACTTCGTCAATTTCATGGGCCGCTATGTCTGGGTGGGAGAGGGAGACCACGGAGTCGAAGCCGTTGCGGTGACCGAGTGGGACGAGCCTCAGGCCGTCATCGGCAGCACATTGCATCGGATCGTCTATCCCGACTTTCACGAGCAACATGTGGCGAGGGATCGAGAGCTCCAGCTCGCGCTCCACCATCACGGTCACGAGCTGCACGATCTCCATCTGCGCGGCGAGTATCTCTACACCGCGCAGGGGGGAGAGGGGATGATCGTCTACGATGTCGCCAACATCGACAACAAGGGCTTCTCGGAACGAATCATCTCCGCTCCGGTATCGCCAATCGGCCAGCGAACCCAGGTGGTGACCCGGCATGCAACAGCGATCGCCTTGCCTACCAACATGCCTCTGGCACCGGGGAGGAAGCAGCTCCCGATCAACCAGGAGCAGCCGATTCACCCGATTTATCAGTACGCCGTGATCGCGGATCGCGAAGAGGGACTCATATTCGTCAATGTGAACACGCTCTCCGACGGCGATCCGGAGAACAACTTCCTCGAGCGTGCCCTGACGTTCAATCCGGACGACCGGCTTCATGGAGCGGAAGCGGTCACGATCGCCGGAAACCACATTCTCGTTCTCGCTGACGCTGGCCTCGTCGTCATCGACGCCGCCGATCCGCTCGCTCCCCGGATCGTGTCGACCTTGCCCGACATTCACGAGGGGAGCTTCGTCCAGGTTCAGTTCCGTTACGCATTCATCACCGATGAAGAAGGGCTGGCGGTAGTCGATGTGACCTCGTGGACCGCGCCTCGCCTGGTCGCCCGGGTCCCGATCGCCGATGCGCATCGCGTCTACGTCGCGAGAACGTACGCCTACGTGGCCGCGGGCAGCGAAGGTATGGTGATCGTCGATGTGGAACGGCCGGATCGACCGTTCATCGATCAGAAGTGGACCGGCGGTGTCCTGAAGGACACGCATGACATCAAGGTCGCCTCGACGAACGCGAGCCTATATGCGTATGTCGCCGATGGGGAGAACGGCCTGTTCGTCCTGCAGCTGATCTCGCCCGACACGGTGCCGGAGTACGCTGGATTTTCACCGCGGCCTTCGCCGCGCGTCATCGCCCGTCGTCACACGCACGGACCCGCGCTGGCTTTGTCGAAACCGCTCGACCGCGACCGGGGTGCGGACGAGAGCGGCAATCAGGTGATCGTTTTCAACCGGATCGGGGCGCGGCCGATGAATCTCGACGAGATGCGACGGCTCTTCATGCGTGACGGCCGGCTCTATACCGTTTCCGATAGCCCCCCGGCCCGCAGCAGTGAAGGAGGTGGAGAGTGAAAGTCGCGTTCACGATTCTGGGGCTTGCCGCGGCCTTTTTCGCGCTCGGCAATGCCCAGCAGCCCGCTCCCGTCGCGAACCGCCCGGCACTTCCGCAACCGGACGAGCCCGGTTTCTATCTCGGGCCCACTTCCTGCGCTGGCAGCACCTGCCACGGAAGTCCCTACCCGGTCGAGAACAGCAATATTCTGATGAACGAGTACGACACGTGGGTCCATGCGGACGGCGTCACGCACGTCAACGCGTGGAACGTTCTGCTCAACGCGAAGTCCCGCCGCATCGCGCGCAACATGAATCTTCCGGTCTCCGCGGATCGCTCCCCCCTCTGCCTCCGATGCCACACGCTCTACGCGCCCGAAAAGTCGACCGCGGGGGTCGAGCTCTCCGACGGTGTCTCGTGCGAGTCGTGCCACGGGCCGGCCAGCGGATGGAGGGCGGATCACTTTCGTGAAGGATGGACGCATGAGGATTCGCTCGCGGCCGGGATGCTCGATACGCGGGATCCATCCGCCCGCTCCACCACGTGTCTGGGCTGTCACATGGGTAGCGGCTCGAACGTCGTCGATCACACGCTGATCGCGGCCGGCCATCCGCTTCTGACCTTCGAGGTCGACAACTTCACCAACAGCGGGCGTCTCCCCACGCATTGGCGCAGGGGGGTGCACCCCGAGCGGCACGGTGCCGATGCCTGGGCAGAAGGCCAGCTGGTCGCGTTTCGCCGAAGTCTCCAGAACCTCGATTACGCCGCGCGGGGAATCCTCTGGCCGGAGTTTTCCCATCTCGCGTGCGACTCGTGTCATCACCAGTTGCGGGACGGTGACTGGAGACAGCAGAGGGGTTATTCGCGGCGGCCCGGGCTGCCTCAGTGGAATCCGGAGCACTGGTTGCCGCTCCAGGCAGTGATGG
Source organism: Acidobacteriota bacterium (assembly GCA_019347945.1). NCBI lineage: Bacteria > Pseudomonadati > Acidobacteriota > Acidobacteriota bacterium. The sequence continues at coordinate 80,061 of JAHWKK010000015.1, forward strand.
CGGAGGTGTCTCCGGAGCGGACACGAGCGATTACGGCTGATGTCGAGAGGCTCTCGGCCCGGGTCGTCCGGATGAGCGATTCCGAGGCGATCTCGAGCGAGGCCCGGGCGATCGATTACGCGCTTGCGCCGGAGTCGAACCCCATCCGGAATCTCGAATGGACCGATCCGAGGCTGCGGCGAGTGATGCTTCGGCTCGTCTCGGAGGAGGCTCTGGTCGCCACGGCGGACCGGAGGCTGGCGGAGCAGGTGGTCTATGGTCTGACGTCGCTTCAGGCGGAGCGGGTCGAGGCGCGACCTTCCGAGGCGAGCTCGCAGCTGACGCGGAGGATCGACCAGCTTTACGCGCTGGTCGACTCGTCGAAGTATCCCGACGAGATCGACCGCGGCCGCTACCTCGAGCTGACGCGCGAGATCCGGGCTCTGCTGCAGGGCTGAGCCCGGCTGCCGCGACTGAGGTTGGGCTCAGCGGGCCACGCTCATGTGCGGCCCGCTGAGCTCACCAAACTGAACCACTACCCCTTTTCTCGCCCGATTGCTTTCCAAATCTGCCCGGTGTATTCTCGGCACATCCGTATTCTAGTAAGACGAAAGGAGATCGCCATGAGAACCCTCGTCATCGGAATCGCCGCGGTATTGATCGCGGTCGTGCCGATTCTCGGCTACGCCCAGTCGACGCACGAAGAATACGAAGTGGTGCTTCTGCCGGTGTTTTTTGGCGGGTCAAAGTTCGGGGCGCACGGCTCTCTCTGGGTCACCGAGTTTACCGTTTACAACGGACTGTCCTATGAGATCACGACTTCCGAGATCGCGCCACTCAGTGAGTGCGTATCTATTCCGTGCCCGATCATCGTGGTACCGCCCCACAGCGCAATCAACCCTCCGATCATTGGATCTGGACGGGGACTACCAGGAAAACTACTGAGGCTTCGACGGGATGTCGGGGAAGATATCGCGTTCGCGCTGCGAGTTCGCGACATCTCCCGAAACGCTCTCACCGCGGGCACGGAGATTCCGGTCGTCCGGGAACGGGACCTGAAAAGATCGGTCGTATTTCTCGACATTCCGCTCGACGGACGGTTCCGGCAGCATCTGCGGATCTACGATTCACTTCCCCATGAGCACTGCGTCGACGTGACGATTCGTTACTTCGACATGGAATCGAGCCTCACCCTGCTCACCGACGAACGAAGGTTGATGCGTGACGACTGCAGTCAGCCGTTCGGCAGTTCCGCTCCGAATGCAGTCGAGTTGTCTGATCTGGCCTCGCGTCTGCCGGGTTCGAGCGGTTCGATCGGCATCGAGATCACCGCCAAGCGCGAGACTGACAGGATCTCGGCGTTTGTGAGCGTCACGAACAACGAGACGCAGCACGTGACGATCGTCACGCCGCAGTGACGCTGCACGGGCGGGCAGGCGTGGGACCTGCCGTCCAGTACAGAGTGGCCCATCATTACCGTTCATTCTGCGCGCGAGAGCGTCGGACGATGGCAGCGGTCACGAAGGGTGCGATCGGGTGAAAACCATCGTAGAGCAGCTTCGCGAGCCGCTTCGTTGTGGCTGTGACGTCCCCGGGCTTCTCTCCCGCGGCGATTTTCACGCGGAGATCCTTTTCGTAACGGTTGATCGCGTCGACTGCCTGGACCAGGAGCTCGGCTGATCTTCGGAAATCGCCCGCTGCGAGCGATCCACTCGATTCGCAGGCATGAACGCCGACCTCCCTGACGACATCGGCCGTGTCCCCAGCGGACTCGTTCCGGCGGGTGAGCCACGTAAAGGACGAGATCAGTTTTCTGATCACCGCACGTGATGTGCGCGCCCGGCTTTCGTCGTAGGTGAAGGACTCGGAGCCGCCCGCGCCGAGCGAGAGGAGGAGGCCGAGCCGGAGCGAGTCTGCGCCAAAGCGCTCGACCAGCGACTGCGGCTCCACGACATTACCGAGCGATCGTTTCATCGGACGGGTGGTCCGTCGAAAGAGAAAGCGCTCTTCGTCGGGCTGCGAAGTCGACGCGTCGTCCTTTTCGACCAGTTTTTTCGAGACGATGTGGAGCTTGCCGTGCACTCGGACTTCCCGGACGAGAGGGCGATCCGAGGTTGCGAGACTCGCGAGCTGTGCCGGAACGATCCAGCGGGTCAGGAACTCGGGATCGACGTAGACTCGATCGATCACGCCCGGGGGCTCCGGCCAGCCTGCCTGTTCGAGCGTCATCGCGATCATCGAGAACCACGAGGAGAAAACGTCCCCTGCACGGCGCGGCACCTCGTTCCCCCAGAGGTACTGGCGGGTGATGCACCACGGCTCGATGTCGCGCAGAAAGCTTGTTACAACCTCATTCCACCGATCGCCATATGTGATCTCGCCCGCTTCGATCCGATCCGCAAGACTCGAAGCTTCATCGCTGAAGTCGACGAAAAGCTGGGGAGACGTATCGATCTCGACGATCGAGCGGCACCTCCGGCAGCGGGCCGATTCCTGCTCGTCATCTCCCGACGGAATCGTGTCGGATGCGACCAGGACCGTTTCGCACGAAGGGCAGCGAGCGGAAGGGCGGGAATCTTCGCTGATCTTGTCGGACTCCCGGAGAGCCGTATAGAGATCGGCCACGGCCTGACGACCTCGAGCCGTCATCGGGTCGAGCCAGTCCCGCGGATCGAAGCCGATCCCGCTGGCCGCGAGCTGATCCCGGATCACGGCTGAATGAATCTCGTGCCGATCCTCGCATTCGTCGATGAGATCCTGAGGGTCGATCTCGTGGCGCGAGCCCGGAAGATTCTGCTCGACTGCGAGCTGCAGCGAGAGCCCTCCGTGATTGACCCCGATCGCTCTTGCTGGTTGGGAGCCCGCCATGGAGCAGGCGCGCGCATCGACATCCATGAGCAGCGCCGAAACGAAGGTTCCGAGATGCGGACGCCAGGCGGTGCTGACGGGCTGTGCCGCGATCAGAGGGTCCTCCCCTCTGAATGCTCCCCCCGCTCTCTCGGCCCTGTGCATCGCCCCATCCTCGGCGTGAGGATCGTAGATCGGGATGACCGGCTCGATCACGGTCGCGTCGGTGTCGCGATGCCACTTCGACGAAATGATCTGATCGATGAGGCGCCGGCCACGATGCCCGAGAACCGGGTGCAGATCGGCTGCCGCGATGTCGGCGAGCTGGTCGGCTGCCTCCGCGGTCGTGATGCGAAGATTCCGCGCGTGACGAAGCACTCGGATCGTATCGGGAAATACCCGGTGGGCGGCGAGCGCGACATCCTGATCGAGGTGTCCGGCCCACTCGTCGGCGCAGTTGGTGATCCCCATTCTGTTGCAGAGATAGTCGGGAACGTAGGTGATTCCGCGTTCGAGCAGTCGTTCGGCGTCTGCCGGCTCACGAAGCTGATTGTTCGCGGCACCGCAGATCAGATCCGCTCGAAGACGTGGAATCGTCTCCACGTTGACCTGAGCGCCGATCGCGCACGGAGCGAACACATCGACGTCGAGGTCGAAGATCTCTGAGGAATCGACGATGTGGACCCGTGGGCGATCGGTTTGCAGAGACTCGATCGCCGCCGGGTTCGGATCGCATGTCCAGATCTCGGCGCCCGCTTCGTCCAGAAGATCGATCAGCGGCCGGCCGACGTTGCCTGCGCCCTGAACCGAGACTCGAACACGCCGGAGATCGTCGGTGCCGTGGAGAAACTTCCAGGCCGCCTTCATCGCGATGAACACACCGAGGGCCGTGTGGGGGGAAGGATTGCCACTGCCGCCGCGACTCGGGGAGACGCATGTGGTGAAGCGATTCTCGCGAAGGATCGCATCCATGTCGGGCGTATTGGTCCCGATGTCCTCGGCCGTGTAGTAGACACCTCCGAGACTCGCCACGAATCGTCCGTATGCACCGAAAAGCAGATCGCGGGCGGCGCGATCATCGTACAGATCGGGACGTTCGTACCCGGGCGGGAGCGTCGCGATGCCCTTTCCACCACCCCAGTGAAGCCCTGCCAGCGCGTTCTTTCGCGTCATTCCCTGCGAAAGACGAAGCCCGTCGGTGAGAACATCGGCCATCGTCTCGTACGATCGGAATCGAAGGCCTCCCTGGGCGAGACCTCGGCGGGTGTCGTGAACGAACGCGAAAAAGAGGGACTCGATCCCGTCCTCGCGTCCTATGAAGACGCCCTCGTGATCCTGAAAATCGTGAGAAAGCTCGAAAAACGCACGAACGGGCTCCAGGATCTGCGGGTGGGAGAGGGAAAACTCTCCATTTTCCCAGATCAGGTAGAGCCGGTGGATGCCGTCCGCCGCGAGCCGATCGTGAAATTCGCGGATCGTCTGGTTGCGGATCGTCCGGGCGCGGGTGAGGCGTTCGAGATCTGTGCTGGATTGCATTGGTTCTCCGAAAGCGTGCGAACCGAAAAGGGCGCGCCCCGAATTCTATTCGACGAGCAGGCGGACGCCGATTGCGTGCCTGCCTCCGGAAGGCGGGATAGGCGGCGGGAACCGAGCCGAATAGAATCATGGGATGAAACTCCGAGCTCGAGCCGCCGCCCCCATCCTTCTGTTCCTCGTCGCCGCCGGCTGCGCCCATCATGCGCAACCGCTCGCTGTGCCCGTCTCCGGCGTCGAGACTCACGAAAATCTGCACGCCACGCTCTACGTCCAGACCGCCGCCGAGTACGAAGCCGTCGCTCTCCAGACGTTCCGCGCTGCCCGGAGTCTCGTCGAGGAGGCGCTGTCGAGACCGGGCTGGACGGCCCTCTCGGGGAGGAGCACGGGGGATCTGCCGCCGGCAGTGATCGTCGACGTCGACGAGACGGTGCTCGACAACTCCGCCTATCAGGCGCGGCTGATTCTCGCGGGCGCCGAGTATGACCCGGCGAGCTGGAAGTCCTGGGTGGACGAAGCCGCGGCCGAGGCTGTGCCGGGAGCACTCGAGTTCGCGACCTGGGCAAACTCTCGCGGCGTGACCATTTTCTATGTGACCAATCGCGACGCCGACGAAGAACCGGGGACGAGACGGAACCTTCGGAGCCTCGGGTTTCCGATCGGGTCGGGCGACGTCGTGCTGACGAAGGGGGAGCGGGAAGGATGGGGCTCCGACAAGGAGACGCGACGCGAGCACGTCGCCGCGACCCATCGCGTCGTTCTGCTCATCGGTGACGATCTGGGAGACTTCGTCCCGAGAACATGGACCGACGTGGAGAGCCGTCGCGCCATCATCGAACGGACCCGGGAGAGGTGGGGAACCAGCTGGCTCGTGATTCCGAATCCGACTTACGGCTCATGGCTCAGCGCAGTGACCTATGGGGAGGAGCTGGCGAGCCGCGACGATCGAATCGAGGCATGGAAGAACGCTCTCGAAGAATGAGGATGTCGGACTGCGCCCCTCACGGCATTCATGTTGCTCATTCTTTCAGGCGAAAGGAGAGCACGATGTCCGATTCGACGAACAAGACGATTACCGACCACGAGAAGAAAAAGCAGGAGCATGAAGAGTTTCGTGACACGGATCCGGTCAGCGACCGCGAACGCGAGGCGACTCGCCGGGAACGAGAGACCGCGGAAGATGTAACCGAGGCGCCGCGACAGTAACAGGTCGCAGCCTTCAGCTCGAGACCTCGATGCCTGCGCGCTGAAGAACTTCGGGGTTACTCCCGATCTCCATTCGCGATTCCAGCTGCTCGAGCATTACCTGAAAGTTCGGATGCTCGAGCGGGTATCGAACACGGTAACCGCGGCGATAAATCGCGTAGAGGATACGCCGCGTTTCATCGGCGGACAGCGTGGGCCGTTCATCGGCGAAGATCTCACGATAGAGAATGTATCTCGTTTGTGATTCTCCGGGAACGAGACCTGGGTGGAAGTAGTCGAGGTCGAACGGAATGACATCTCTGCTTCGGACGAGCGTCATCAGCCATGGGCTGTCGATGCGGATCTCCCCGAGAACCCAGTTCAGTTTTTCCCGGCCGGCGCGGCGAGCGTTGATCTCGAAATTTTCGACAAGAGCAGATCGAAGATGCTTTCCGAGTCGACGATTCCGATTTTCGCGGCTGACGACGAGATAGGTAATGAGCCCCGCGTTCAGTCCCGCCAGGTATACGCCCGCGCCGGTGGCAATGACGGCGCCTTTTTCGTCGAGAAGGGCGAGCTGATGAAAATCGAATGGTTCCAGAAGGCGCAGGCGCTTTTCAGCAATCTCCGATCGAAGCTCCGATATGGCATGTCTTTCCGCGCGCTGGAAGTACTCGTCGATGAGTCCAAGCGCCTGTTCGGCTTCGCTCGTGCGCTCGTCATCGATCTGGACGATTCGCAGACCGTCTGGGACTGATTTTTTCAGGGATATCTCCTTTGATGTCCTGCTTTTGTTCGACGTCGATCTTGAAAATCCGAGCGGCGTTTCTCCAGAGGATCAGATCGGTCTCGGTCTCGCTGAGGTTGAGTTGGCGTACGAAGCGGACGTAGTCGCCCATGTCCGCAACCGGCCAGTCGGTTCCGAACAGGAGCTTTGATGGATCTCCCGCGAACGCGACGAACTCGTTGAGTTGCGCGAGCATGAATCGCTCGAATCTTTCCTCGAAATGTCCGAGAGTAAGTCCGGAGAAATCGGCCACGACGTTCTCGTTCTTGTAAATGACTTCCATCGTGTCCGTCACCCACGGGTTGCCAAGGTGACAGATGACGAACGTGACGTCTCGAAAGTCGACTGCAACCTCATCGACTTCGAGCGGATGGGCGTACTTGACCTTTCCCTTGGGATCGTACGTGTCGCCGGTGTGGATCATCACGGGAACGCCGAATTCACCCGCGAGCTCATAGACGACACGCATCCGGGGATCGTGTGGATAGAAGGGCTCGTAGCCCGGGTAGAGCTTGAGTCCTTTGATCCGCTTCGTTCGGAGAAGGCTTCTCAGGTTGGCGAGATCGTGAGCACGATAGTTCACGTAACTCACCCCGGCGACGATACCGATCATCGGATCCGTCCCGACGACGTCGAGGATCTGGTCGAGCGACGGACGGTTTTCGTCGTCCTTGTAGCTGGTCAGCACGAGTGCGTAGTCGACTCCGTGGCGTTCCATTTCCGCCTTCATCAGACGGTAACGTTCCTCGAGCGATGCCGGCTGGCCCTCTTCATAACGGTTGAGATGCGTGTGACAGTCAATGATCATCTCGCCACGCGTCCTCCTGATTTTTGATCGATCAATCTTTGGCCCTCTTCGTTTTTTCGAGCGATGCTCCCTTCGACACGACCACGATTCCGCTCTCAGTCACGGTGAATCTCTCGCGATCCTCCTCGAGGTCGTAACCGATCGTCGTGTAGGGTGGAACCTTGACACCTTTGTCGATGATCGTCCGTCGGATCTGGGAGTGTCTTCCGATCTCGACGCCGTGCATGAAGATGGAGCTGTCGATCTCGGCGAACGAATTGATTTTAACCCTCGGGAAGAGAAGCGACCGGCGGATCCGTCCTCCGGAGATGATCGCACCATGGGCGACCATCGAGTCCATGGCCCAACCGGTTCGGTTGCCCTCGACGTCCGACCATACGAACTTCGCAGGCGGAAGATTGACCGAATTCGTGACGATCGGCCAACGCTCGTTGTAGAGACTGAAGGGAGGATCGACCTCGAGCAGATCCATCGAGGCCTGGAAGTACGAATCGATCGTCCCGACGTCGCGCCAGTAACCCTGATTCTTTTCCGGTTCGCCCCGGACTACATTCGTCGCGAAGTCGTACGCCATGACGACCGAGCTCTCATACATGCTCGGGACGATCTCCTTGCCGAAGTCGTGAGCCGCGTCCCGGAGGACGTTTCTCTCGAGGGCCTCGATCACGGTGCGCGAGCGAAAGATGTAATTTCCCATCGATACCAGAACCATATCGGGGTTTCCGGGAATCGTTTTGGGATTTTCTTTCGGTTTCTCTTCGAACCCGATGACACGGCCATCGGCGTTTATTTCGACGATGCCGAAATGATGGGCCTGCTCCTTCGGTACCGGGATCGTCGCGATCGTGAGATCGGCTTCGGTCGCGCAGTGAAAATCGAGCATCTGTCCGACGTCCATCTTGTAGATGTGATCGCCTCCGAAAACGCACACGTGCTCGGGCTGTTCGTCGAAGACGAGCTCGAGATTCTGATAGACGGCATCGGCGGTTCCCCTGAACCAGAATGGACCTTTCCTCATCTGGGCCGGGACGATGTCGACGTAGTGGCCGACGCCTGTGGTGAGGCGCCAGGTTCGGGTGATGTGCTCGATCAGCGAATTCGACTTGAACTGCGTGAGGACCTTGACCTTGTAAAACCCGGAGTTGATGAAGTTGCTCAGGACGAAGTCGATGATCCGGTAGCGGCCCCCGAATGGAACCGCCGGCTTCGCACGATCACGGGTGAGCGGAAACAGGCGTTCCCCCATCCCTCCGGCGAGCACCATCGTCAGAACGTTTCTCGGATTGACTCTTCCTGGCATTCGGGTCTACCACCTATGCAGGGTGTGCGCCTCAGTCCGAAAGCATGTCATAGAGTTCCCGCTTCGAGAGCGAGAATCGCACTGCCAGAACCTTGACTGCGTCGGTCCTCCGCATCCCCGAATCTCGCAGACGGAGAAACTCATTCCGGATGCTCTCAGGGTCGGCGGGCTCGATTTCCCGAACGAGCGGGCCGATGACGAGGGTGATCTCTCCTCGAATTCGATCCCGGCCTCGAAGCTGATCCACGACTTCGGCCGCGCTTCCCCGCACCACCTCTTCGTGAAGCTTGGTCAGCTCGCGGGCGACGGCGATCTCCGCCTGCGGCCACTCGGCGGCCAGATCCTCCAGCGCGCGGACGATTCGATGCGGCGATTCGTAGACGATCACGGTCATTTCCATCTCCTGGATTCGCCGGAACAGAGCGCGTCTTTCTGCCGAGCGCCGCGGCAGAAAACCGAGAAACGCGAAGGGAGAAGGGGGGAGGCCGCTCAGCACCAGGGCGAGCACCCCGGCGAAGGGACCGGGGATCGCCTCGACTCGCAATCCTCTCGAGATGACTTCTCTGACGAGCGGAAACCCCGGATCGGAAATCAGCGGAAGGCCGGCGTCTGAAACGAGTGCAACGGAATCCCCGCTCTCGATCCTGTCGGCAATTCGGGCGACCTTTTCGCGCTCCGAGTGCTCGTGAAAGGATTCGGTCGGCGGGCTCGCCCCGATGTGTCTGAGCAGTTTGCTGACGACCCGGGTGTCTTCACAGAGGAGTAGATCGCATTCACGGATCGCCCTGGCGGCGCGTTCGCTCAGATCGCCGAGGTTTCCGATCGGAGTGCCTATGAGATGAAGGCTCCCTCCGGGCATCGTCAGGCGGAAATCGCCGCCTTCAGCTTCTCGACGGCTTCGATTGCCGTCTCCGAAATCTCTTCACGCGATACCGTCGGCGTTTGCGGGCTGAGGAAGTCCTCCAGATTCCTGGCGAGATCGCGCGCGATTTCCGAGACCTCGGGAAACCCCAGCGTCCCTGCGGTTCCCTTGATCTGATGGGTCAGATAGAGAAGAACCGGGAAGGAGGTCTTGACCCTGGCGGCATTGGAGAGACCGCGCGCATGCTTCTCGATCGTCAGAATCGTTTCCCCGAGACTCTGGCGATATTCGCTCCGAAGCTGGCGCAGCTCATCTTCGATATCTGCGGCCGTCATGCTGCGATCCGGCAGCATGAACGATGCCACGGAGGGGGCGATTCATACGGCCGAAGAGCGACCCCGGCGAGGAGCTCCTTTTTTGCAGTTTTCTGCCTTGTTTTCAGGCGCCTGGCTTTCGAGGCGTCGGGACGAACAGCCAGCACTCCATCGTCATCCTGAGCAATTGACCGGCGCGTTGGGACGGTGAATCGCAAATGAACTTGAAGTCGGCGCTTCGCTGGGCCTGAATGTACTCATTCTGGAGGTCCCTCGCTTGCCCGCCCGCAGGTACGCGGAATCCAACCAATTCGCAAGCTCGCCGCCCGCTCGGGACGACGGGGTGGGGAAGGATGTGTGTCAAAGCGTCAATACCGGCGCGTGGTTTGGCGCAGGCAGTCGCATTCAGGCCAAACGGCATAATCTGGACTCGACTCAAATGCTTTACCGCCCCGGTCATCCCGAGCGGGCGGTCGGGCGGGCAAGCGAGGGACCTTGCAGGTTGGGACATCAGCCCAAGCGAAGCGCTGCAAAGGGTCGAAGTCCAACAATCTCGTGGTCGTTTCATTAGGAGCAAGTGACCGGGGAAAAACCCCGTGGGATCGGA
>JAHWKK010000016.1 GCA_019347945.1 Acidobacteriota bacterium
CCTTTCGGCGGCGCCGTCAGCTGCGTCCGATTCAAGCGTCGGAAACGATCAGCCGGTGTGTTCGATTCTGTCGCCCGCCCATACAGATGTTGAACCTCGCGAGATCTCCGCGTCGGCCAGTCCGCGGTCGCGAAGCCGTGCGATGAACGAGAGTCTTTGCTGGCCCGCGGTCCGCGGCCACAGAACGTCGACCGCTCTCAAAAGTGTTGAATCTCGCGAGATCTCCACGCGGATCAGCCCGCGCCGCGGGCGAAAGAGCTTAGCCCCGGCTTCAGCCGGGGGTTGGAGAGTCGTCGCACAGACGTCAAGCCCGCTTCAGCGGGCGACAGATCCACGCATCCCTACTCCAGATTCACCGAGATCTCGCCGACGGTGAGGAGGAGCTCGATCACGCTGCTGGCCTCGGAGCTCGGGTTGTTCCACTCTGCGGCTCCTGCAAAGAGGCCTTCTCTCGACTCTCTGCGGCTTCCGATCTCGGTGCGCACCTCGCCGACGCGGGCACGCGCTTTCAGCCGGCGCACGTCCGCGGACGAGCCTTTCATCCGGATCTCGCCCGCCTTCATCGAGACCAGAACGTTTCCGAGACTTCCACTCAGATCGACTTCACCGGCCGTCTGTCTCAGCTCGACGCTCGTCCACTCGGGGAGAGTCAGCGTGATCTTCGATTCGATGTCCCGTCGTTTGGCTTTCGAGCTCCGCGCCGCGCCTTCCCGCTTGTCGCGCAAGATCAGCCGGGTATCCTTCCGGATCGCCTCGATCGACAAGCCGTCGAGGACGCTGTCGAGCCATTCCTGGTCCTCGTTGCCGCGTTCGATCCTGTATTCGACCTCCACCTGAACGCGATCGATCGGAGCGGTTCGAACCTGGATCTCGGATGGAGGAACCTGTACCTCGACACGCTTCACGCCCTCTGCCGACCATGCGATCGTCGAGGTTCGCGAAACCCTCTCGTCCGCCCAACCCGGAATCGCCGCAATCGCTGCAACAGCCGCGACGAGAATCAGCTTCTTCATGAAATCCTCCCCTTCACACTCTGAATACGTATCCCCTCCGTCGAAGGTTCCACGCCGAGCGGATACGCGGAGTCGGATGCGCTCCGGTGTCGCTATGGGATGAAGTCTTCCCGTCTCGCTTCGAGCCACGTGATCGCTTCCTCGCGCGAGGAGATTCTCCCCTCCAGCTGCTCCGTGAAGACCGCCGATGCGGCCTGACCGATCACCGGGCCCGGCCCCACGCCGAGAATCGACATCACAGCGGTTCCGTCGAGAAACGGATTCATCCGGAAGATCTCGGGAGACTCGAGAAAGAGCTCGATCCGCTCGGCCTCCGCTTCGCGGCCGACGAGCCGGAGAAGCTCAGCGGCCTGCGCCGCAGCCTCACGGCCAGACGTTCTGACGGGGATAGCAATCGAGTCGCTCCCCGATCTGGCAACGAACCCCGCGAGAGCGAACATCTCACGAATGCCGGAGTCGCGCCTTCGCATATGAATGATCTTCTCAGCAGTTCCTTCCGGGACCTTCCACGCAATCGCTCCGAGAACGACGTTCGGATGCGATGCGCGCGCTGCGGTCGACGCATCGATCTCCGCTCCGAAGAGGACGACATCGATCCGAAGCGTCGAGAGCGCTTTCACCAGCCGCGGGGGGTCGCCGAGGTCGAGAGCGGCGTTGAGCTCCTGCGCAATTCGCTCTCCCGCGACATTCGCCAGCAGATGCGCATGGCGGCGGCAGGCGTCCAGCGTCTCGTCGGATATGTCGAATGCGAGCGTGCTGTGAAAACGCGCCGCGCGAAGAATCCGCAACGGATCGTCGATGAGATTTCGTTCGTCTACGATTCGTATGACCTCGTCGCGGATGTCGTCGAGGCCGCCGAAAGGGTCGAGGAAGGAACCGTCGCTTCCGAGGGCCATCGCATTGATCGAAAAATCACGTCTCGCGAGGTCCTGCGAGATATCTCCACCGACGATCGGCGCGACATCTGCCGTTCCGTCGCCACCGACGATCCTGCTGACGACGAGCTCGCGTCCGAGATTCACCGGTCTGCCGCCCCATTCTCGTGCGATCTGCCCGGCGGTGCGGGAAGGATCGGGTGAGACGAGATCGAGATCCTTCGTCTCGAGTCCCAGAACCGCATCCCGGACGGTGCCGCCGACGACCCACCAGGGGCGCGCGAGAGTGTGCAGGACCGCGAAGCGCTTCTCGATTGCCGCGAGAAGATCAGCGGGCTCGACCGTCATTCGACCCGGTTCGAGAGGATTCCGAGGTTTTCGATCTCGACGCTGACTTCGTCGCCCCGCTCGAGCGGTCCGACGCCCTCGGGAGTCCCGGTGAGGATGACGTCACCCGGTTCGAGCGTCATGACCGAGGAGACGAACCCGAGAATCGCACCGCAATCGAAGATCATCTGGGAGGTTCGTCCCTGCTGGCGGACGCTGCCGTTAACGCGGGTGGTGACCGCGACATCGTCCGGGTCGAGATCGGTTTCGATCCAGGGTCCTAGAGGGCAGAAGGTATCGAACCCTTTACCGCGGGTGAACTGCCCGTCGAATTTCTGCAGATCGCGCGCGGTGACGTCGTTGCCGCATGTGAAACCGATGATCACAGAGCGCCAGTCGTCGCCGAGGTTGCGGCAGCGCCTGCCGATGACGATGGCGAGCTCGCCTTCGAAATCGACCCTCGACGAGGAAGCAGGCCGGATGATCGATTCTCCCGGCCCGATGACGGATGTACCCGGTTTGAGAAAGATCAACGGCGTGGATGGCAGCTCGTTGCCGAGCTCCTTCGCGTGGTCCGCGTAGTTCCGACCGACCCCGACGATCTTGCGCGGCTGAACCGGAGCAACAAGTCTGGCCTCGGAGACTGCGATCCCGGCGTCGAACGTCGGAGCCGTCTCCGTGAACGGGTCGGCGATCGGAAGGATCCGCTCGTCGTGGATCTGTCCGTAGCCGATGATGCCGCCATGTTCGTATCGAACGATCCTCATGCGGGACTCAGAGATTCTGCGTAACGTGCTGGTCGTAGATCAGCCACAGGCCGGAGAACTCGCGAAACAATCTGAGTCTGGAGCGATGGAGGCGCCGGACGCCCTCGGGCCCCCATTGGGCCTGAGCTCCGTTCATGATTGCGCCGAAGGCGGAATCCGTGGTCTCCGCCGCCCCGAGCGTTTCGCGAATTCCGCCGAGATCCTCGCTCGCCGCGCCCTGTGTCTTCATGATTTTCAGCATCTTTCCCGCATCCTCGTTGATTCGCATTCGCAGCGCCGCTGCGCGGACATAGAGCAGATCCCGCTCCCGTTCATCGGCGGTTTGTCCCCCCTCCTCTCTGTAGAGATGGAAAAAGGCGGCAATTTCCCACGGCTCGAGTCGCAGATCGACGACGACTTCGCGCGCGAGATCGTTGGCAGGGCCGAGCCGATTCTTCCACGGCGTGAGTGCCGTGCTGATCTTCTCGAGATAGGGCTGGAGCACGGCATCGCTTCCGAAGATCCGCTCGAGCGACACCCGTTCCTCGACCTTCTCGATCACTGGAGAGACGTCGGTTTCCTCCGAGGCCTTTCGATCCTGGCCGAGCAGCCGATACAGACTCTGCTTCATTCGCATGATCGATTCGGTCTTGAGATTCGAGCGCGAACGCGATTCGTCGAAATCCTGCTTGAACTTTCGAAACCGCTCGAGCTCGGCGATTGCGTCATCCTCCCGAGCGAATCCATCTCTGAGAGAATCCTCGTTATCGATCACGCGCTGAATGTTGTTCAGGATCTCCTGCTCCTCGATCTGGTAGAGCTCGGAAAACCGTTTCTTCATCGCCACGTTCGCGTTGACCGCGGCCAGCATCACATCCGGATGAAACAGCGCGTTTCCGCACTCGTGCTTGAGCATCCGGAGTTTTCCGATCAGATCGGAGTCGGTCAGGTTCTCAAACCGGCTCGCCTGCTCGACCTGCTCTCGAATGACCTTGAGCTCCCGGATGATCTCGAGCAGACGCTCCTGTCCGGGGAGCTTGCCCTCGAAGCTCGAGCCAATCGCCTGGAATCTCTCCCGAAGATTGAGGGAGTCGCGGACGCCGATGCCTCCCTGGTCATCGACGTAAGCCTCTCCCAGACGTGTGACGAGAAAGTCGAACTTGTCGCGGCGGTCACCTTCGAGTGATTCCGGCGACGCCAGGTAGAAGCGGATCAGATGAACGAGGATCATCTCATCCCGACTCCCGAGTTTCTCGAAGAATCGCCGCATGACAGAAGTCGTCAGGAGCTCGTCCGCGACGAGAAGCTGCTTCGCGATGTTCGCCAGATCGGTCGCGCCGCTCTGGAGACGATCGCTCACCTTTTCCGGATCGGCGGTACCGATCTGCGTCTGCGTGTGCCGGATCGGCTCCCAGACGCTCTGGAAATCGATCTTGTACGGAAGCGGTCGCTCGAGAACGTTCCGGAACACGCTCTGAGCGAACTGGTGAAACGTCCAGAGCGATTTGAACCGGTCGGACAACTGCACAAACCGGTTGTGAAGCCCAGATATCTCCTCGACGGACATCTCCCTCCCCTGCGGTAGAATTCTTACACAGATGCCACAACGCACGATAATCACCACTGATCAACTGCAAAAACGAATCGCGGACCTCGGACGACAGATCAGTCACGAGATCCCTCCCGAAGAGGAGATCATCGCTCTCTGTGTTCTGAAGGGAGCTGTTTTCTTCATGACCGACCTCGTACGAGCGATGGACCGCGACGTCGCAATCGACTTTCTTCAGGTCTCTTCCTACGGAAACGACATGACTTCCAGCGGCGTCGTCACGATCCTCAAAGAACCCCAGCTCGATCTTCGCGGCAAGACCGTTCTCGTCATCGAGGACATCGTCGACAGCGGCCTGACCATGCGCGAAGTCGACCGATACATCCGCAACAAGGGTGCAGCCAGGGTGATGACCGTCACTCTGCTCGACAAAGCAGCTTCTCGAACCGTCGACTTCCAGCCCGATTACGTCGGTTTTCAAATCGATCCCGACTTTGTCGTCGGCTATGGACTCGATCACGCCGAGAGTTTTCGCAACCTTCCGGAAATTCGCGTCGTCGAGTGACCGATCTCTTTCCCTTCAATCTCTGGGAAGCGGTGCCGAATGTCAGCGAGGGCCGCGACCGCGAAATCATCGAGGGAATCGAATCCGCAATCCGTGGCATATCGGGAGCTCATCTTCTCGACCGTCACGTCGATCCCGATCACAATCGAAGCGTCTTCACGCTCGTCGCTCGTGACGGGGACGACCTGCTGGCGGCACTCCTCGCCATGTTTCACGAAGCGTCGAAGAGAATCGACCTCCGCAGGCACTCCGGGGTTCACCCGAGGACCGGAGCAGTTGACGTCGTCCCGCTGATCCGTCTCGGTGGTCACTCCGAAGAGAAAGGCCGCGAGCTGGCCCGGACGCTCGGATCCGAGCTCGCCAGACTCCACGATCTTCCGGTCTTTCTGTACGAGCACTCGGCGAGTGCGAGCCATCGTCGGACGCTCCCCTCGATCCGTCGCGGAGGTCTCGACGGCCTCGCCGCGCGCATGCGCGAGGCCGGCTGGAAGCCCGATTTCGGCCCCGAGAAGCATCACGAGTCGCTCGGCTCGGTGATCACCGGCCTCAGGGACGTCCTCGTCGCCTTCAACGTTCTGCTCGACTCGACCGACCCCGCGCCTGCCGCCCGGATCGCGCGGAAGATTCGCGAGAGCTCCGGCGGTCTCCCCGGCGTTCGCGCCCTCGGGATGTCTCTGCTCCGCAGAGGAAAATCGCAGGTATCGATCAATCTCGTCCGGCCGTTCGAAACCACCGTTGCGGATGTGTTCGGGGCGGTGTCGAGGGAGGCGCATGCGCTCGGAGTCGACGTCCTCTCCAGCGAGATCGTCGGACTCGCCCCCGCCCGATCCCTGGGGACGGACGATCTCGCGAGCCTTCTCCTCGAGCGGGAAGACATCATTCTCGAGGACCACGTCGAGAAGGGGTTGGAGGTCTGAGGAGGTTGGAGGTTGGAGGCTGTTTTCGGGGATCAAAAACACTCGTCATCGTGAGCCTAGAGACCGGTGCTTCGCGCCGGTGAATCGGAAATGACAACGGAGCCCTGGAAAAGCCGCTTCCGCATTCTCAAACCGACGTCGTCCCGAGCGGGCGGTCGGGCGGGCAAGCGAGGGACCTCGCAGGGTGGGACCTCCAGGCGAAGCTAAGCGCTGAAAAAGATCGGAGTCCAGGAAGTTCGCCGTTGAGTGGGCGGCTTTGGTTCCAATCTCAAACCTCCAACCACAAACCTTTTCCCTAGCCCCTCAGCTGAACGACTTCCTCAGCCGCTCGATCTCCCGCCGCTCCTTCTTGGTCGGTCTTCCGGCGCCGCGGTCCCGCTCCATGACCGGGCTGACCTTCTCCCTCACGGGACGCGGAGGAGAAAGATCGTTGACGATCGTCCTCGCCTTCTCCTTCGAGAGCTGCCGGTCGGGAATCTCCAGGATTTCCCATCGCCGGGTCCACTCGCCGGAGATCTCCACAGTGTCGCCGGCTCTCACCGCGCCGGCCGGCTTGATCCGCTGTCCGTTGACCTTGACGATTCCGCCCCGGCACGCATCGGTGGCATCCGATCGGTGCCTGACCAGGCACGCCCACTTCAGAAAAAGGTCGACCCGGAGGGAATCCACGGCAGATCAGGACCCGCCGGAGTCACTCGAGTCGGAGCTGTCCGACTCTCCCGCATCGGCAGGAATGTTTCGCAGCTCCTTGCCGGGTTTGAAGCGGATCGTATAACCGGGAGGAATGCGGAACTCGTCGCCGGTCTTCGGGTTGCGTCCGATTCCGCGCTTCCGCTCGCGCACTTCGAAGACTCCGAAGCCGCGGATCTCGATGCGCCGCCCCTCGGCGAGAGCGTCGCGCAGCCCTTCGATCACGGCATCGACCGCCTCGATCGCTTTTGGTCGCTGTGTGTCGGTCTTGTCGACCACATTGTTGACGATGTCGATTTTGATCATTCGGAGCTCGGACCGCGATTATAGAAACGGCGATTCACAACGGTCAAATCCGTCACTTCAGAACTGACTCAGAATCCGGACGTCGTTCTCGAACAGGACGCGAATGTTCGGCATGCCGAATTTCAGCATCGTGACCCGATCGATTCCGAGGCCGAATGCGAACCCGGTGTACCTTTCGGAGTCGATTCCGACGTTCTCGAGCACCTTCGGGTGGACCATTCCGCACCCGAGAATCTCCATCCACCCCGTCTGGGAACAGGTGCCGCAGCCCTTGCCCGAACAGAAAACGCACGAGATGTCGACCTCCGCCGACGGCTCGGTGAAGGGGAAGTAGCTCGGCCGGAATCGGATCCCGGTTCCCGCGGAAAAGATCTTCCGGAGAAAGTGCTGAAGCGTCCCCTTCAGATGCCCGAAGTGAATTCCTTCGTCGACCAGGAGCCCCTCGATCTGATGAAACATCGGCGAGCGGCGAAGCGTGATCTCGTCGCGACGGTAAACGCGGCCGGACGCGACCAGCTTCACCGGCGGCTTCACAGCCTCCATCACGCGGATCTGAACATTCGACGTATGGGTACGAAGGAGCCGGTCCGCCCCGAGATAGAAGGTGTCCTGTTCGTCTCGTGCCGGATGCTCCGGCTCGAAGTTGAGAGCTTCGAAGTTGTACCAGTCGCTCTCGATCTCGGGTCCTGCCGCGACCGAATAGCCCATCTCCCGGAAAACACCCTCGATCTCGCGCCGGACGATCGTGATCGGGTGAAGATGGCCGATCCTCGGGCGCCGGCCGGGAAGCGTGACGTCGATCGCTTTCCGTTTCGACGCCGGCCGGGAGACCGACGCGATCGCTTCGTCCATCCGGGACTGCAACTCGGCCCGGAGCGCGTTGAGCGCAGCGCCCGCTTCCTTCTTCTCCTCAGGCGGGATCGACTTCAGCTCGCCGAACAGAGCGGGAACGAGCCCCCCCTTGCGGCCGAAGTACCGGATGCGGAGGTCTTCTACCGAGCGGGCATCGTTCGCCGCCTCGAGGTCTTCGGCGAACCGACGGCGGATCTCTTCGAGCTGTTTCCCGAGCGTCTCGTTCATAAAAAAATCGCGGGTCAGGCCGACCCGCGATGGAAGTTTATACGATGAGACTCGATCAGGCGGAAGCGGTCTTTTTGCCGTCGAGCGCCGACTTCGCCTGCTCGACGAGAACGGCGAATGCCGCCTCGTCATGCACCGCGATGTCGGCCAGCACCTTACGGTCGAGATCCGAGCCGGCCGCCTTGAGACCGGCGATAAATCGGGAGTACGACAGCCCGTGCAGCCGCGATGCGGCCCCGATCCTGACGATCCACATCTTTCTGAAATCCCGCTTCCGGTCCTTGCGGCCCGTGTAAGCGGTATCGAGCGCGCGCGCCACCTGCTCTTTTGCGAGCCGGTGACTGCGCGACTTCAGTCCCCAGTAACCACTCGCAAGTTTCAATATCTTGCGACGACGATTCTTACGCTTCGGTCCTCTTTTGACTCTCATTGATCCCTCTCCTCGTTATGATTTCTTCGTCCGGCCGGGTCATGAGGATGGGCGTACCCGGTCGCGGTCGTTGCCGCCAGCTTCGTATCAGAGATACGGCAGCATTCTGTCGACGATCTTGGCGTCCGGTTTTGACAGAAGCACGGACCCGCCGAGCCGGCGCTTCCTTCCGGGCGACTTCTTGGTCAGAATGTGCGCCTTGAAAGCGGAGCTCCGCTTGATCTTTCCGGTGGCCGTTTTCCTGAAGCGCTTCGCCGCGCCTCGATGTGTTTTCATTTTGGGCATGGTTCACCTCTCGAATCGGCGTCCCTAACCGCCTCGACCCCGGTTTGATTCCCTGATCGCGACCCGGCGGCCGGGAGGCGAAGACGCTTCGACACCCCGGCCGCGAGCTCCTTACTTCGAGGGGACGATCAGCAGGATCAGCCGGTTGCCCTGCATACTCGGAAGCCCTTCCGGCTCTCCCACTTCCTTGATGTCCTCGAGAAGACGGTCGAGTACGGCCTTGCCGAGCTCGCGATGCGCCATCTCCCGTCCCCGGAAGCGGACGATCGCCTTGACCTTCGCATCGGACTCGAGGAAGCGGATGACGTGCTTCTTTTTGAACTCGAAGTCGTGATCATCGATTCGAGGGCGGAACTGAACCTCCTTGATCACGATCGTCTTCTGCTTCTTCTTGGCCTCGTTCGCCTTCTTCTTCTCTTCGAAGAGGTACTTGCCGTGGTCCATGATCTTGCAGACCGGCGGTTTTGCCTGGGGCGCGACCTCGACGAGATCGAGACCCTTTTCATCGGCGAGTGCTCTCGCTTCATCGGTGTTGACGATTCCTACCTGGTTTCCCTCGTCATCGATGAGGCGGACTTCCGGAACCCTGATGCGTTCGTTGATTCGGGTTCCATCCCCGGGTTTGCGGGGAATGCGGCCTCGAAAGCCGCGTAACTTGGATGGATGAATAAGCGTGACTCCTTGACGTTGTTTACGTGTTCCGCGCACTCGAAACGCGGCTCTCTACTGCACATTCCCTCGTCTGCAAGGGGCGCGCACAATCTACGAAGTGGTCATTTCAAAGTCAAGGACCGTGTTCGCATTGCGTCGCGCATCCTGGCGGCGAGCGCACCAACCTGCTCCGCTCCCAGGTCACCGGCGCTCCGGTCTCTCACACTGACCGTTCCGGCGCTCTCTTCCTTTTCGCCGACGATGAGCATCAAAGGCACTTTCTCGATCTGCGCATTCCTGATCTTGGCGCCGAGCTTCTCGTTGGCACCGTCGACCTCGACTCGCAAACCGGCTACGACGAGCTCGTCCCGCACCTTTCCGGCGTACTCCAGAAAGCGGTCCGACACCGGAAGAATCTTCGCCTGTACCGGCGCGAGCCACAGAGGGAACGCCCCCGCGAAGTGCTCGACCAGAATTGCGAAGAACCGTTCGATCGAACCGAGGATCGCGCGGTGGATCATCACCGGACGGTGCTCCTCGTTGTCAGCGCCGACGTAAGTAAGCTCGAAGCGCTCCGGGAGCGCATAGTCGAGCTGAATCGTTCCGAGCTGCCAGGGCCGGCCGATCGCATCGTGAATCAGAAACTCGAGCTTCGGCCCGTAAAAAGCCCCTTCGCCCGGGTTCACGTGGTACTCGAGCCCACGCGCCTCGAGCGCCTCCTCGAGGGCCTTCTCCGCCGCGTCCCACATCTCCGGCGTCCCGATCGCCTTCTCCGGTCGGTTCGACAGCGCAATCCGAACGTCAGCGAATCCGAAGACCGCGTACATCTCCTCGGTCAGCCCGATCTCCCGTTCGATCTCACTCCGAATCTGATCCGGTGTCGTGAACAGATGCGCATCGTCCTGCGCAAAGGAACGGACTCGCGTCAGACCGTGGGTCACCCCGGAACGCTCATAGCGGTGAAGCCTGCAGAAATCGGCGATCCGCAGCGGGAGATCCCTGTACGAATGCATTCTCGCGGCGTAAATCTGCGTGTGACCGGGACAGTTCATCGGCTTCACGCCATACTCCCGCTCGTCGATCTCCGAGAAGAACATCGAGTCGCGAAAGTTCTCGTAATGCCCCGAGGTCCGAAAGAGATCGGCGTCCCAGATCATCGGCGTCACGACCTCGTCGTATCCGTCGCGAACGTAATACTCCCGGACGAAATCGACGAGCTCGTTGTAAATGATCGTTCCCTTCGGAAGAAAGATCGGCATCGCCGGAGCGAACTTCGAGAACGTGAAGAGATCGAGATCTTTGCCGAGCTTCCGATGGTCCCGCGCCTTCGCCTGCTCCAGCCGCTCGAGATACGCCGCCAGCTCCTTCCGGTCGGCCCACGCCGTGCCGTAGATCCGCTGCAGCATCGCGTTCCGCTCGTCACCTCTCCAGTAGGCTCCCGCGACCGACAGAAGCTTGAAAGCTCCCAGCTTTCCCGTCGCCGGAACGTGCGGGCCGCGGCACAAGTCCTTCCAGTCACCCTGCGAGTAGACCGAGAGAACCTCGTCCTCCGGAATCTCCCGGATGATCTCGGCCTTGTACGCCTCCCCCATCGTCTCGAATTCCTCGACGGCGTCGTTGCGCGCCCACTCGGAGCGCTCGATCGGGAGATCGCGCTCTACGATTTCCGCCATTCTCTTTTCGATCCGCTCGAGATCCTCGTCGGTGAAGGGCCGATCGGTCGCAAAGTCGTAGAAGAAGCCATCCTCGATCACCGGGCCGATCGTCACCTGGGTTCCGGGAAAGAGCTCCTGAACCGCATTCGCCATCAGATGTGCCGTCGAATGCCGGATGATCTCGCGGCCCTGATCGGTCTGCGGGGTGACGATCGCGATCTTCGACCCTTCGCTGACCGGCGCGTACAGGTCGACGATCTTCCCGTCGACGATTCCCGCAATCGCGTCTTTCGCGAGTCGCTTCCCGATCGAGGCGGCCACGTCGGCGACCGTCGCCCCGTCGGGCACTTCTTTTTTCGATCCGTCCGGCAACTCCACCTGCATGCAAACTCTCCTCTAAACGAAAAAGACAGGACCCGGGGCCCTGTCTCGTGCGCGCCTGAAAACAGATGACGACTTCACGAGCCGGGGCGTCTCACCTCGTCCGTGGTAGTCGACGTCGTCGTCATTGCTCCCGCCATTCCGGGGCAACAACGGCCCCGTTTCACCCCGGATTCCCGACAAGGCACGCTTTTTGTTCCCGAAATTACTCGGTAACGAAAGGAGTCACCCATCATGAGAAACCGCACGTCAATCCTTCTGGCAGCAACTCTTCCGCTTCTTTTCCTCGGCTGTGGTTCGACCGACCTCGGAGGAATCCTCGGAGGGGGCACCGACACCCGGACCTCGTCGTCCGCACCGAGCATGGTTCGCGGCGTAGTCTCGAGCGTCGACCCGACCAATCGCGTGATCTATCTCGACTCGGCGACCGTGAGCCTCCAGAACAGCGGCTACGATTCCGCCAAGCTCTACTACGAGACGAATACGCCGGTCATTTTCAACAACGAGCGCTATACCCCCGAGAACCTCGAGCGGGGCGACCGGATCGAGGCCTCCGTTCAGAGCTCCTCGAATCGACTGATCGCCACCGAGATCCACGTGACCTACGACTCGACCCCGGATGATGCCTGGGGCGGTTCGACGAACGCATCCCTCATGACGGGAACCGTTCGTGACATCGATACCCGCTCACGCTGGATCGACGTCCAGAGCAACGACTGGAACCGCACCGTCACGCGCGTCTACTACGACAACTCGACGGTCGCGATGCAGGACGGACGCTCCTACAATCCCGATACAATCCGCGTCGGCGATGAGATCCGGCTCGAGGTCTCGCAGACCTCGAATCGACTCTATGCATCGCGCATCGAGATCGGCGCTACCGCCTCGGGCGGTGACCGGTGGGGTTCGATCAATGAGACCGTTCGCGCTGAAGTCGTCTCGGTCAACGAATGGAACAACACCCTCGAAGTGCGGCGAACGACCGGAGCGCGCGAGCGGCTGACGCTGAGCTACGACTCCAGAACGGGCGTCGAGTATCAGGGCCGGACCTATCCGGTCGTGAATCTCGAGCGAGGGGACGTCGTCGACATTGCCGTGACCGGAACCTCGCCGACAAATCTGACGGCGAGCCGCATCGTCGTCGTTCGGAGCGTCCGGTAGGAAAGACAGGGATCAGGGATCAGGGAGCAGGGACCAGGGAGCAGGGATCAGGGAGCAGGGACCAGGGAGCAGAAGAAACCTCGTTCCAGAGCTTCGGTCGCAAGATTTCACCCCGCCCAGATCCTTCGCCGTGCTTCGGCGGCTCAGGATGGCGAGTGTTTCGATGTGGCGAGAGCAAAACGACCCGGACCTCGTCGTTCCGAGTCTGAAGGTGGAGTTTGCGAAACCGAAACCACGTCATCCTGAGTAAAACCCGTTCGTGGCGCCTGGTGAAGCGGAAATGAGACCCGTGAGTGCATAAACAACCGCACTCGCGTACTCAAACCGACGTCATCCTGAGCAAGTGACCGGCGCGTTGCGCCGGTGAAGCGGAAATGACACCTGTAAGTGCAGAACAACCGCGCTCACATACTCAAACAGACGTCATCCTGAGCGGGCGGTCGGGCGGGCAGGCGAAGGACCTCGCAGGTTGGGACATCAGACCAAGCGAAGCGCTGTAAAAGGTCGAAGTCCAGCAATTTCATAGTGGTTTCATTAGGAGCGGGCGGTCGGGCGGGCAGGCGAAGAGCCTGCCCTGAGGGGTGATGGGTGGGGGAAACCGAAGGGACCTCGCAGGTTGGGACATCAGACCAAGCGAAGCGCTGCAAAAGATAAGGGCCGGGCCGACCACGTGGGGTTGGTCGAGCCTTTTGCCTCCGAGACCCTCGCGCGCCCTTACTCGACGCTGACCGACTTCCATGCATCCGCGATGGCCTGAGCGGCGACGAGCGCCTCGTCCTGCCCCGTCGCCCAGTTGCTGACCGACACCCGGATGACCGCCCGCCCCTTCCAGCGGCTTCCGCTGAGCCAGATCCGCCCGTCCTGCTGAATGCGCCGCACCACACGATCGACGAGGCCGTCGTGTAGTTTCGAATCCTCGACGTCGAAATCGACGAGCACCTGATTCAGCACGACCTCGTTGACGATTCGAATGCCATCCACTTTTCGCAGTTCCGAGGCGATCCGGCTCGCTGCCGAACAGCCGCGCTCGATCAGTTCTCGAAGTCCCGAGCGACCAAGCCAGCGCAGCGCGGCATAGACCGGCAATCCTCTTCCGCGCCTGGAGAACTCCGGTGTCCAGTCGAGAGGATCGCGGGGCGCATCCGAATCCGGACCCGCCTGGATGAGGTAGTCGGCACGCACGGAGGTCGCTCCGAGGTGTGCGGCGCGATCTTTGACGATGGCGATCCCGCAGTCGTAGGGGACGTTGAGCCATTTGTGGGCATCGGTCGCCCACGAATCCGCCTCCTCGACGCCTTCGACGAGCGGCGAGGTCTCGGGTGAGACGCGAGCCCAGAGACCGAACGCTCCGTCGACGTGCACCCACGCATCCGATTCATGGGCGATCGCGATCACCTCCCCGAGAGGATCGAACGAGCCGGTGTTGACATTACCCGCCTGCGCGCAGACGATCGCCGGCCCTTCGCCCTCTCGCAGCGCATTCCGAAGCGCTTCCGGCCGCATCCGCCCTTCGAAATCCGTAGCGATCCGTACCGGACTCGCCCCGAGTCCGATCAGCCTCAGCGCGCTGAAAATCGTCGCATGCGCCTCGTCCGGAACGAGCACGCGAACTCTCGGGGCGCCCTGAAGCCCGTCTCTTTCCACATCCCATCCGGCATCGGCGAGGACGCGGTGTCTCGCCGCCGCGAGGCAGGTCGTGTTCGCCATCTGCCCGCCGGTCACGAACGCAACGCCACTCGTTTCCGGCAATCGGAGGACTTCGAGCAGCCAGCGCGCGGCGACCTCTTCGCAGACCGAAGGAGCCGGCGCCGCGGCATAGAGCCCGGCGTTCTGATCCCACACGGAGGTGAGCCAGTCGGCGGCCAGCGCTACGGGCATCGAGCCACCGATGACGAAGCCGAAGAAGCGCGGCGAGACCGATCCGAGCAGACCGTCTCTCGCCCCTTCGATCAGTTCCCGGATGACCTTTTCATCATCCAGCCCCTCCTCGGTCAGTTCGAGCCCGAGCCGCTCACGCAACTGCTCGAGCGACGCCCGATGCGTCACATCCCTCTCGGGGATGGCGGAGAGGAAGCGCTGCGACTCGGCGCTCGCGAGCTGCAGGACACGCTCGAAGCGTTTTTCGTCCCAGTCGAACCGGCTCATCTCTTCTCTGACAACCGCTCAGACATCCGCGGCAGGCTCGGACACCCCTTTGTCGTGGTGCAGGTGGTAATCCTTTTCTCCCGCCTCGACCCGGATCGGCAGCCAGTTCTGTCTCGGCGGCAACGGACAGGTTGCGAACGGAGTGAAGGCGCACGGAGGGTTGTACGCTCGATTGAAGTCGATGACGATCGATCCATCCTCCGCGGCAGTCGTCTCGGTATACAGATAACGGCCAGCGCCGTATGTCTCCTCGCCACTGGTCTCATCCCGGAAGATGATGAAGTAGTTGTCGTCGCTGTCGTAAACGTCGAGGGTCAGCTTCCACCCGTCGTGCTCGAAATGAATTCTCCCGGGGCTCTCCATGGTCTGCTGGCCTCCGGCGTAGTCTTCGAGCCGGACCATTCTCACCTCGTCGAACGGAATGAATCGTCCTTCGATCCGCCATTCGCGCGACACCGGGTAATGCTCGATCCCTTCGAAATTCACTCGAGTCGGCGCTTCAGTGTCGAGGACGCGAACGCCGAGCCGGCCATCGCGCTCGATCAGGTAGAACGACGTCGTACCCGAGACCAGAGTCGTCGGCTCCCTCTTCAGCTCGGAGGCCTCGGCATCGGAGATGAGATCGATCGGGCCATCGAGCGCGTCGGTTTTCGAAGTCAGATCGGTCCCCGTCACCGGAATGAATCGAACGGCTCCGTGATCGCCCTCCGAGGGCATCCGGTCGACGACGATCACGCCGGCACGGGGAGGAAGCCCGTCAACGACGATGTCGCTCCCCGGCACGCTTCCGATCCGGTTCGAGCCGGGCTCGAGCCAGTGGAGACCGACCAGCGCGAGGTACCCCCCTTCCGACTGCAGACTCGACAGCCTCCGGGCCCGCCACTCCTCGGTGGCCTCGATGTGGCCGTCCGCATCGGATCCTTCAGGCGCCTCGTACGCGCATCCGGACAGGATCGAGATCAATGCAACACCTGCGAGCAGGGGACGAAATGGCTGGTTCAAGTTCACCTCCGGTACAATCTCGCAGGATTCTATCGCTAAGAGCACCACGAGTTGATCGAACCGATGACCAGAGGGAACTTCTACGCGCCGCCGCAGCGGGATGTCGCTGCGACGATCTATACCACCGCGGGCTGGATGAGGGGGAACTTCGTCATCCCCAGCAGCCGTCGTCTCATCGAATTCACCAACCAGCCGGACGACTTCTTCAAGCTGCGCGACGTTCAGCTCCCCTCCGTCCCCGGACGTGCGACCTTTTTCGCCCTCCAGCGCGACTCGGTGATCTTCATCGTTCCCAACAGTCAGGCCGAAGTCTCCAGGATCACGACACTCGGTCAGGACCGGGTCGAGCGCGACGTCTCGTGTGCGTTCGAGACCGGCCTGATCAGCGGAATTCTGTACGTTCCCACCGGCCTTCGCGTCTCGGACTACCTGGTTCAGAGAAAGCGCTTCTTCGAGATCTACGAATGCGAGTATCTCGTCGGCGAAGGAGAGCAGCTCGACCGGGTCCGGAACATCCCGATCATGCTCGTGAACTCGAACCGGATCATCGGTGTCTCCGAGCCCCGGGTGCGCTGAGGCGCCACAGCGTCGAGCCATCTGGAAGCTGGCTGACGACCTCGCCCGGTACGGGATCGGACGGAGCAGGGTATTCACCTGCGGTCCGCGCTTCTCCTTCGACCGCGACGTGAGTGATTCCGTCGCTCACGAGTCTCTCCTCGAACCCCGGCGCGGCGAGATAATCGGAAATCCGATCGGAGTCGGCGTTGCCTCCCCCTCTCGGACTGCCGTCGACCCAGAACAGCTCCGGAACCCCGACGATGAAGGCCCGGTCGTTCTCGGTCAGCGTCTGGTTGAGCCAGAGGACCGCTCGATGCGCCTCCCTCCTCTCCGATATCCATTCGTCCGCACTCCGCTCGCTGGCGATCACTTCCCAGGGACGGAGCGCGAGGGCGACACCCGCCGTGACCACGAGTTGCGACACCGCCAGGATGAGCGCAACCAACGCAACACCATGCATCACGCGTGACCGGGGCGCGAAGCCTCGCCTCCAGGCCTCGAGCGCGGCGATGACTGCGAAGGGCATCAGAATGCGCGCCGCGGGACCGACGAAGGCGAGAATGGCAATCGAACCGGCGGCGAAAAGAAGAAGGCGACTGTCTTCTCTGCGGCGGAGCGCCACGATGCCGCCCGCCACGATGATCATCCAGATCGCCAGACCGGTCGATTCATCGAACTGAACGGGATCGAAAACATAGCCCCACGGCAACGGAACCGACCCCTCGCTGGTCCGGTACCGCGTGATCTCTTCGGTCTCACCCCCCAGCAGCGGCTCGACCGGGTTCCCTGTCCACACCGCATTTCTTACGTAAAAGAGCGAACCGAGAGCCAGGCCGATGAGCATCGGAGCGACCAGAGATCGCATCATCGGCCGGCGGACGAGCCCGGCCAGAACCACGAGCGCAATGAGCGGAAAGGTGTACTTGAGCATCAGCCCGGCTGCCACGGCGAGCGCGAGCAGCAACCGGTCCGGCTCCGCTCGTTTCAGCGAAGCGATCATGACCAGCGTCACGCCGATCAGCGGCCACTCGAGCATCGCGGCGCCGGCTGTCGCGAGGAGTACCGGCGTGGAGACGATTGCCGCGGTCAGGGCCCACGATCCCGACAGCCGCAGACACAGGATGACGACCACCCCGGCCACGATCAGATGGACGAGGTGGACCGCCATCCCTCCCCAGACCTTCCCCAGCACCAGCAGATGGAGGGGATAGATCGACTCGAAGCCAACGGGAAAATACGAGTGCGACATCAGTGGCAGCTCGACGACCCTCCCCTCCGCCGCCCAGACCGCCGGGACGGCAAGGTGATACGCCACCTCGTCGCGCATGAAGGGGGGCGCGAGCGCAAGAAAAAACGCGACGATCAGCGCACCCGTGATCACGCCGGCCCCGGCAATCTCGAGCGTTCCATGAACCCGGGGGAGGTCGCGGGGAATGCGCAGCCGGACGAGCCCGACGACCGCGAGGGGGACGAGGATCGCGAGTATCCCGGGTACGGTGACACTGAAGAGTCCGCAGAGATGAAGGAGACCCCCGGCGATCGGCAGTCCCACGAGGATCGCCTCTCCATCGGAGATGCGGGTTGCCAGCCGCTTCGAGAACGAGAGCTCGAGGAGCCGGACCAGACCGGCAGCGGCGAAAAGCGGAAGCGCGACGAGAAGGATTGCGAGAAGAATCTTCATCATCGCCCCTCGAGGCGGAGAGGCGTTTCACCCCTCTCGTGGGAGGGTCCGCGCAACCAGCTCAGCCTCGGAAATGCGAATCGAGCAGATCGTAGGCGCGGCGGAGGTTCTCCGAGGGAGCGGAAAGCTCCGAGAACGCGTCGCGGTAGATCAACTTGGCTCTCTTGAAGTCGTATTCGCGAAGCGCGTAGACGAGCTCTTTCAGCGCATCCCTCGACGAGCTGTCGAGGTCGGCGCGGCGCATCTCCAGCTCCATCAGCGAGACCGCCTGGCGGAGCTGCTTCGGCACTTCCCTCGAGGACGGATCCGATATCGCAGGCTCGGGCTCTGGACGCCGCTGCGCGGAGCGTTCCGCATCGAGCGCATCGAGTCCGACCGACCCGGGCAGTTGCCGGAGCTGATTGTTGAACTTCCCGAGCAGGAGATAGATCTCCTTCTCGGTGGCGAAGTTCCCGACGAGCCGGCTGTCGGCCGACAGCTCCAGATGCTCGGACTCCTGCAGCATGATGTAGGCGCGCGCATTGTCCTCGAGCGAGATCCGGCGTGCGGTCACCTTCCAGGCCGTGAGCGTACCTTCGATGTAGCACGCCTCCCTCGCCCGGACGTTCACTGCATCGACTTTGACGTCCGGTTCGATCCGGATCGATCCGTTGGTCGACTCGAGCTCCGAATAGTTTCCGGAGTTCTGGATGACGAGATTTCCAGGCGTCTTGATCGAGAGCTGCCCCTCGTCATTGACTCGAATCTCCGTACCCCTCGGGATGATCATCGTCGGAAAATTCGACGGATTCTCCACGGCGTTCGACATCTCTCACACTCCTCTTCTTCCACCCCGTATGAATGTCGACGGCAGAGGTTCGTAATCATTGAACTCCCTGACCGAGCGCGACTGGATGAGGAGCTTCTCCTCATCGTTCCAGCGATGATCCAGTATATAGATCCTCGGGTCAACTGGTCTGTAAACTCCCGCCCCGTCGAGGTCCGCCCGCACCTCGTAATGGAGATGCGAGTTCGTGCTCCACCCGGACGACCCGACCGTCGCGATGAATTGCCCCTGGGAGACCTTCTCTCCCGTCTTCACCCGGACTTCGTCACAGTGGGCGTAGATCGTCACGAATTTGTCCGCATGATTGACCACGACGACGTTCCCGAAGCGCCACCAGGCGATGCTCCTCGACATCGGGTATCGTCCGGCGAACGTCACAACGCCGTCTCCGGCAGCGACGATCGGTGTGCCTCGCGGCGCCGCCAGATCGAGACCGTTATGCATGTCCGCGGTCCTGGTGAAAGGCGAAATCCTCGATCCGAACGGCGAGGTCAGCACGAACTGCTCCTCCGGGACCGGCAGGATCGCCGGAACGTGCTTGACCAGCTCGGCGTGTTGTTCCTCGTAATCTGCCAGCATTGCGAGCTGTTCGCTGATTCTGGAAACTGCGAGCCTCAGAAGCGCTTCCTTCTCCCTCGCGGCCTCGAGCGGATCGGTCACCGGATCGACCAGCACCGCCTTATCAGGAAATGCCACCCCTCCCGTGCCGACGGACTCTCCGGCGAGGCCGTATACGGTCAGAAGCTTTTCGATTCCGATCTTCTGCTCGTCGAGCTTCTTCTCCAGCCCTTCCATCTGGGCGACGTGATCCGCCAGCTTCTCGAGCTGGACCGCCTGGCTGTCCCGGGCAATCCGAAGCTCCGCATCCCGATGGACGCGGCGCAGTACCGACGGGGCAGCCGCCATCGAGCCCCACAGCTCCAACAGGATCAGCGTGCCGATCACGAGCCCGACCGCCGCAGTCCGGCCTCCAAAGAAGAGATAGCGCACTCTTCCCCTGATCTCACTCGGATGTACCTGGATCTCGATCATCTGGACCCGCCTCGGGCGGACTCACATTTTACAACGAATCACCGGAGGAGACCGTCGATTCGAGCTCCCGGACCACCGAAAAACGGCGCCTGATGACGAAGAGAAGGCTGATCACCGCCGCCGCAACGAGGCTCACGATCAGGAGCCGGTTCACCAGGTCGGCCTGGCCGAGCGCACCCGTAACGATCGCATCTGCAGAGAATGCAACCACGAAGACCGACACCGGGAGACCGATCGACGACCCCAGGAGAAAGTCCTTCAGCCTCATCGAGGTGACCCCGGATCCGTAGTTGAATACGAAAAATGGAATCCCAGGCACGAGCCGAAGTACCGCGACGGTCTGTGCCCCCGCCTGATCGAGAATTCCGTATAATTTAGGAAACTTACGGCTCAGATACTTCATCACCGCTCCGCCGATCACCCAGCGGGCAAGCTCGAAGGAAACCCAGGCGGCCAGCAGGCACCCCGCCAGCACATAGAGTCCCCCCTCAGCCCACCCCCAGAGTACGGCCCCCAGGACCACGAACAGCGATGCCGGGACCGGAAGCACCGTCAGCATTGCCACCATTGCGACGAAGGCAATCGGAGCCCACCAGCGCTCGGCCAGATTCCGCCCTTGTTCGATCCAGATCTCGATCGAGTCCATGTTGAGCGCCTCGCCGGCCGGGCTGAGATAAATCGCTGCTCCCACCCCGATCAGCAGAATGACCGCCAGCAATCTCGGGAGCCACCCGCGCCCCGCAGCGCCTCCGGTCACCGAGCCCGCTCCACCACCAGAACCGAGCTGGGCTCGAGGCGTCCCGACAGCCCCAGCGAGCCGAAAACCGTCCGGAAGGCGATCGAACAGGGAACGTCGTCGAACACGAAGGTCCCTTTGACGGTGATCTCCTCGTCCATCATGACGTTGCGGATCGAACACTGCCGGGCGAGGCTCTCGACGATCGATTTCGCACTCGCATCCACGACATCGAGCCTGACGCCCGCATCACCGGCGTCGCGGACGACGAGAGTCCGGCCCCGCTCGATGAGCTCAAGCCCCAGTGCATCCGCCAGCACTTCGAGCGTCTCGATGATGGTCCCTCCCTCGATATCCGCTCGGAAACGGAAATCGACGAAATCGGCAACGATAGTTCTCCCCGTGCGCAGCTCGACGGTGCGGAGAAAGGCATGCATCGAGGCACCGCTCGCGTGGAGAGAAACGGTCCCGGCGTGACGGTTGACCGTCTTCACTTCGAGAATCGAGGCGCCGAGGGGCGACGCCGCGAGAAGAAGAAAAGCGCTGAAGAGGAGTGGTCGCATCATGAATCGCGCAAACCGTGCGCGCATCCCCGATATGCCCCGCGCGTGAATGATCCGGGCTAAGCTCTCGCCATGACGACGCTCGCCCGGCGGCTCGGCGCGTTCGACGCGACGATGATCGTGATGGGCGGGATCATCGGCTCCGGGATTTTCATCAACCCGGCGGTCGTCGCCCGGTACCTCGACACCACCCCCCTCATCATCGGAGCCTGGCTCGCCGGGGGCGCGATCGCGCTCCTCGGAGCTTTCATCTACGCCGAGCTCGCATCGGTCCGTCCCGAGGCCGGCGGGCAATACGCATATCTTCGCGACGCATTTCATCCCTCCGTCGCATTCCTCTACGGCTGGGGCCTGCTGCTCGTGGTTCAGAGCGGAGGAATGGCGGCGGTTGCCGTCACATTCGCGCGCTATGCGAACGAGCTCGGAGGTTGGCCGATACCGGAATGGCTCCTCGCCAGCCTGACCCTTCTCGCTCTCACCATCATCAACTGCCTCGGTGTCAGGAGCGGCAGCAACACCCAGTCGGTCCTGATGATCCTGAAGCTCCTCGCGATCGCTCTCCTCGTCGGAGCTGGAGCATTCTGGATTCGAGAGTCGAAGCTCGACTTCGGCGCGATTCCGGCGTCCGAGCCTCCAGCCGGTCTCCTCTTCGCGTTCGCCGCGGCGATGACCCCGGTCATGTTCTCTTATGGCGGCTGGCAGACCGCGAGCTTCATCTCGGGGGAGCTGCGGAGACCCGGACGCGATCTCGCCATCGGCCTCCTGGCCGGTGTCGCGGGTGTGGTCACCGTCTATATCGCCGTCAACCTGGTCTGTCTTCATGCCCTCGGACCGGACGGGCTGGCGCAGACCGCGGCTCCAGCCTCCGCGGTGATGCGGCTCGCGTTCGGCGAGCCGGGCGCTCGATTCATCGCCGCGGGGATCGCTATCTCGACCCTCGGGTTCCTCAGCCAGAGCATGCTGACCGCCCCCCGCGTCTATTACGCCATGGCCGACGACGGCGTTTTCTTTCGATCGGTCGGAAAAGTTCATCTCGTCACCCGCGTCCCGGTGGTCGCGATCGCGCTCCAGGGGCTCGTGGCAACGGTCATCGCGATCTCCGGCACCTACGAACAGATCCTCGGGTACGTGGTCTCGACAGACTTCATCTTCTTTGCACTCACGGGATTGACGCTTTTCGTTTTCAGGAGACGCCACGATTCCGCGCGCACTGAAGGCTTCAAGGCGCCCGGCCACCCCTGGACGACTGCGATCTTCACGATCGCCTGCCTTCTGGTGGTGATCGGCTCGGTCGCGCGCTCACCGGTCGACAGCCTCGTCGGATTCGCCATTCTCGCCAGCGGCCTCGTCGCTTACCGCTGGTTCGATTCTGTCGCCCGCTGAAGCGGGCTCGACATCTGAGGGTGCCACATTCCTGTCCCCCGGCTGAAGCCGGGGGCTATGATCTGGCGCCGCCGTCCGGCGGCTTCGTCCGATTCTGCGCCGCGTCTGAAACGGTCAGCCCGGTCCTCGATTCTGTCGCCCGCTGAAGCGGGCTCGACACTCGAGGGTGCCACGTCCCTGTCCCCCGGCTGAAGCCGGGGGCTAAGACCTGGCGCCGCCTTTCGGCGGCTCCGTCCGATTCTGCGCGACGTCCGAAACGATCAGCCCGGTCCTGCTCGATTCTGCTTCGCGGTTGCGAAACGCGAGGATCGAGTCTTTGCCAGCCCGCGGTCCGCGTGTTGCCAGCCCAAGGTCCGCGAGCGACAGAACGTCAAACGCCCTCGAAGGCGTTGAATCTCGCGAGATCTCCACCTTGGTTCAGCCCGCGCCCCGCGGGCGTAAGACCTTAGCCCCCGGCTTCAGCCGGGGGATAGGAGACCGTCGCAGAGAATGTCGAGCCCGCTTCAGCGGGCGGCAGATTTCGCGCTGAAGGGGAGGCGTTCCGAGAATTTCGCCGATTGTTCACCGATCTCCATTCGGATCGAGCCGTTTCCTGAGTAAGGTGTGTCAGGAGGATTCAATGACGGCGCGAAAACTCACCATCAACGGCAGGAAAGTCGAGTTACAGGCCGGTGCTGATATGCCGCTCCTCTGGGCGCTCAGAGACGTCCTCGGCCTCACGGGTACGAAATATGGCTGCGGTGTCGGACTCTGCGGCGCGTGCACGGTGCTCGACGGAGATCGCGCAATCCGGTCCTGCCAGGTCGGCGTGGGGGCCGCCGAAGGTCACTCGATCACGACGATCGAGGGTCTCTCGGAAGATGCGTCCCATCCGATTCAGAAGGCGTGGCTCGAGGAGGACGTGGCGCAGTGCGGATACTGCCAGCCGGCGATGATCCTGGCCATCCGGGCGCTGCTTCGCGAGAACCCCGACCCGACTCCGGCCGAGATCGACGCCGCTCTCAGCGATCACGTCTGTCGCTGCGGTTCCTACCCTCGTATCAGAAAAGCGGCGCTGCGCGCGGCGAGACTCGGAGGCGGAAAATGACCACGACACGCCGCGATTTCATCAAGCTCGTCAGCGCGAGCAGCGGAGCGCTCATCCTCGGCCTCCGGCTCGATGCACTGTCGGACGAAGCTGCCAGCCTCGAGCCGAATGCCTGGGTATCGATCCATCCCGAGGGCTCAGTCCTCATCCGCATCGGAAAAAGCGAAATGGGTCAGGGCGTCCGGACGTCACTCCCGATGATTCTCACCGAGGAGCTCGACGCCGATCTCTCGTCGGTGAAGATCGAGCAGGCGTCGCCGAGTGAAGTATTCAATCGCCTCGGAACCGGGGGAAGCGGATCGATCATGAGAATGTGGGATCCTCTCCGCCAGGCCGGGGCGACGGCCCGCGCAATGCTCGTCGCCGCGGCCGCAGCTCGCTGGAACGTCGATCCGTTGACATG
Source organism: Acidobacteriota bacterium (assembly GCA_019347945.1). Taxonomy (NCBI): domain Bacteria; kingdom Pseudomonadati; phylum Acidobacteriota; species Acidobacteriota bacterium. Next base: position 24,048 of record JAHWKK010000016.1, read on the forward strand.
CACGACCTCAGCGGGAGTCGTCCACCACTCGCCCACCGGCCGGACGGCGAAGTACGGTGATCTCGCCGCCGCCGCGTCCACTCTGCCGGTTCCTCAGGATGTCCCGCTGAAAAAACGGGAGGACTTTCGCCTGATCGGGAAGGCTCTGCATCGGACCGATGGTCCCGACATCGTCACCGGACGCGCCGTCTACGGACTCGACGTCCGCGTTCCCGGGATGGTCTTCGCGGTCCTTGCGCGCCCTCCCAGGTTCGGCGCCACAATGGCGAAACTCGATTCGAAGAAAACCGAGTCGATGCCAGGCGTCGTGAAGGTCGTCGAGATTCCGCAGGGAGTCGCCGTCGTCGGGACGACGACGTGGGCCGCCCTCGAAGGAAGACGAGCGCTCCTCATCGAATGGAAGAACGGCGAGGGTTCCGATTTCGACAGCGATGAGCACGCCGGCAAACTGCGCGCGGCGACCGAACATCGGAACATGGTGATCCACACGGTCGGAAATGGCGCGGCCGATCTCGAGCTCGCCGATCGGAAGATCGAAGCACTCTACGAATACGGTTTCGAAGCGCACGCTCCGGTCGAACCTGTCAACTGCACCGTTCTCGCCGAGGAGGACCGGTGCACGATCTGGTCACCGACGCAAACGCCGAACAGCGTTCAGGCGGTCGGTGCCCACGTCCTCGGAATCGACCGTTCTGCCGTCCTGGTCAACGTGATGATGATCGGCGGAGGCTTCGGGCGCAGGCTCGGGCACGACTTCGATCGTGAGGCGGTCGAGATCGCGAGCAGGATGAAGGGGACGCCGGTGCAGCTCGTCTGGTCGCGCGAAGACGACATGAAACACGGCTACTTCCAGGCCGCCTCGGCGCACCGCCTCGCCGCCGGAATCGACGAATCCGGCCGCGTGACGAGCTGGCTCCATCGAAAAACCTCGTCGCCGCACAACGCTCGCTACGCATTCTCCGAAAAGGAGCGCGCCAGCCCGGACGTCGTTCGTGGATGGGCGTGGGGCGTCTACGACAACCCCTACGCGATCCCTTCGATGGAGATGAGCTACGGCATCGTCGACTCCCCCGTTCTGATCGGACCGTGGAGATCCGTCTTCTCGCCGCCATCGGTCTTCGCCCGCGAATGCTTCATCGACGAGATCGCAATGGAGCTCGATCGCGACCCGATCGATCTTCGCCTCGAGCTCCTCGGGCGCGACGACGAATCGATTCCCCATACGCTGACGTTCGACGAAGACAAGTCGGACCGGCGACGGCTGCGGGGAGTGCTGGACGCGGTCGCGAAGCTTTCGCGCTGGAACGCGCCGGTCAAAAAGGGACACGCGCGCGGCATCGCCTGCAATGTCTTTCACACCGAAACCTACATTGCGTACGTCGTCGACGTCTCCCTCCGGCCGGATGCTCCGGACGGCGCACTCCCGTTTCGAGTTCACAGCGTCGCAGCCGCGGTCGACTGCGGCGTCGTCGTCAACCCGAACGGCGTCCGCCAGCAGGTCGAGAGCGGCGTCATCTGGTCCCTCTCGAACATGAAATCGGAGATCACTTTCCGCGAGGGTGCAGCGGAGCAGAGCTACTATTCCGATTTCCCTGTGGTCATGATCGACGAGACACCGGCAGTCATCGACGTGACCATCATCGAGAGCGACGACGATCGTCCTCACGGACTCGGCGAACCGACCGTATGCCCCTTTGCACCGGCCGTCGCGAACGCACTCTCGAGACTCGCCGGAAATAGGATCCGGAAGCTTCCCGTCAGAGCCGGCGATCTCGCCTGATCAATCGCGATCCGTGACGATCTCCGCGTATGCGCGAGGGTCGTCGACGTCCCGCGTGTCGCCGGCTTCGATGAGGCGGGCGGTCGAATCCGATCGGATCAGCTCGCGCGCCCCCTCGTCGCCATCGAGACGCATCAGCTCGCGGAAGAGCGAACGCGCGAAGATCGCGGGGACGCCGCCCCCTTGGGCGTAGCGAGTTGCAACGATGTTCCGGTCATCGGCTCTCCACGCCCCGATCAGCCGCTCGAGATCCGGCCGGTCAATCCGCGGCTGGTCGGCGAGGACGATCAGTGCGGCGTCGATGTCGTCACCGAGCGCCGCCACACCGCACCGTACCGAGCTCGCGATTCCCTCCCGCCAGTCGGAGTTGGGGACCGAACGAGCTCCGCGACGCCGGGCTATAGCTCCAACTTCCGGCTCCGCGCCGTCGACGACGACAACGTCGCAGACCGGAAGCTCGCCCACGGTCGCGAGCGCTTCCTCGAGAAGCGAATCATCCCCGCGGCCCTTCATCAGAAGCTTGCTTTCCCCCATCCTCGACGAGCCGCCCGCGGCCAGAATGATCGCCGCCAGTCTGGCCGAGCCCCGGCCGTGAACCGGCTCACTGCTGGCGCTGAGCGAGCCACCCTCCACTCCCCGGCGCACCGCCTGGATCTCGGCGACGATTGACAGCGCGATCTCCTCCACGGTTTCCGAGCCGATCTCGAGTCCTGCAGGGGTGTGCAGCCGGAAGAGGTCGAGATCGCCGTGCTGGTTCCGAAGCTCTGCGACGAGCTTCCCGCTCCGTGAGCGCGACCCGATGAGACCGACATAGAGCGGATCGTTTGCGAGCGCCTCTGCCACCAGGTCGAGGTCGCGCTCGAAATGGTGCGTCATGACCACGATCGCCGTTCGGGCGGGTCTCGTAACGACCGGACCGAGATCCTTCGCGGTCCGTGCGAGCGCGGCCATCGATTCGCGAACCCGCGGCCGGTGATCGACCACGACCGGTTCCCATCCGATCGGGACCGCCAGCCGCGCCATCGACGCCGCGAGCGCTCCTCCACCGCAGAGGATCAGCTCGAGCGGTGCCTGAAGCCGCTCGCGGAAAATCACGCGCCCGCTCGCCCCATCCGGAGCCTCGTCGAGATGAATCCGGGTGCGGGGACCGCTCTCCGGTTCATCGGATACCGTCAGAAAGAGGTCGCGGTCGCGGATCGCATCGGGAATCGTGGCGAGCTCGTCCGACAGTCTCCCGCCGATCTTCTCGACCGCGATCGCCACCTCGCCGTCGCACATTGCACCTTCGCCGAGAAGTACGTCGTCATCGGCACCGTCGTAGCGGAGGATCACCGAGCGACCCGTGCGAATCACTTCGCTCGAGGCATCGATCACCGAGTTTTCGAGACAACCTCCGCTCACCGATCCGATGGTCGACCCGTCCTCGAAAACGAGCATCCTCGCTCCCGGCCGCCGGAAGGTCGAGCCTCGCGTCCGGATGACGGTCGCGAGCGCGCCGCCGCGCGCCCGATCCGCGCGGTCGCCCCACGCGGTTGCGATTCCGACGATCTCGCTCATCAGCGCCCATCCTACGTCCTGGGTCGGCAGCCCGCGAGCAAAGCGACAGATTCGTCACGTCACCGAGTAGCGTGCTCCGGACGCCCCTCGCAATCGCCACGTTCATTTACGAGCCGCCCCCCAGATCCTTCGCCTGCGCTTCGCCGGTCCCTAATAAAAACAGCCACGAAATTTGTTGGACTTTGACCCTTTTGCAGCGCTTCGCTTGGCCTGATGTCCCAACCTGCGAGGTCCCTCGCTTGCCCGCCCGACCTCCCGCTCGGGATGACGTCGGTTTGAGTACGCGAGTGAGGTTGTTGTTGCACTCACGGGTTTCATTTCCGCAACGCGCCGGTCTACTCGCTCAGGATGACGAGTTGTTCGATTTCGCAAAATTGTGTATCCCGTCAGATCGCAGCAACGAAGGCGTCTTTCCTTCACTCTTCACTCTTCACTCTTCACTCTTCACCCTTCACTCTTCTCTCTTCACTCTTCACTCTTCACTCTTCACTCTTCACTCTTCACTCTTCACCCTTCACTCTTCTCTCTTCACTCTTCTCTCTTCTCCTCGCTCTTCACTCTTCTCAGTAGCCGCGCTCGGTATCGACCAGATTGACCAGCGCTTCCCCCCGCCGGAACCGTCGAAGGTTCTCCGCGAACAGAGCCATCTGACGCTCCTTCGCTTCCGGACTCCTCCAGGTCGTGTGAGGGAGAACGACGACATTCTCCATCGACCAGAGCGGGCTGTCGGACGGCAGAGGCTCCTCGATGAAGACGTCGAGGATCGCTCCGGCGATGCGTCGATCCTCGAGCGCACGAACCAGAGCGCGCTCATCCACGATCTCACCACGGGCCACGTTGACGATCCGCGCAGATCGCTTCATCCGCCCGAGCTCCTCTTCCCCGATCATCCCTTCCGTCCGCGAGGTCAGCGGCACAGAGACGATGACCCAGTCGGCCTTCGGAAGGGTCTCTGCCAGCGCTTCGACCGGAAGTCCCACGTCGAAAGGCTCGCGTGGTTCACCCGTCCGCGTCAGTGCGATCGTCGAGACCCCGAATGCGCGGAGCCGCGTCGCGATCTCGCTCGCTACACGGCCACCGCCGATGAAGAGTGCGGTATCGCCCATCAGCTCCGGCTCCTCGGTTTTCAGCCAGCGTTTCTGACGCTGTCGCTCGAACACTTCCCCGAGATTCTTTTGAGCCGCCAGCATGCATCCGACCACCCACTCCGCCATCGAGACCGCGTTCACTCCCGACGAGTTGGTCAGCGGAATCCCCTTCGAGAGAAACCGCGGAGTCAGGATGTGATCGACACCGACCGAGCCGGTGTGAACCCAGGCGAGATCGGGGTGGTCATCGAGCATCCGATGAAATTCATCCTCCGGTATCCACCACCGAAACAATGCCTCCGCTCCGGCCGCGTCGCCCTCGATCCGACAATCCTGATCGTAGGAAACGAGCTCGAAACGGGACGCGTCCTCACCGAGCGCCTTCTCGATCCCGCTTCTGAGATGCGCCGGGACGAGAGCCTTCATCATTCCGAAGCACCCGTCATCTCCGCTCTCCCGAATCTCCGTGAGGCGTCGGCCGCGTCCCGGCTCAATATGGCAGATATCCAGATGGGTTGCGACTTCATTCTTCCTCCGAGCTCGGCGCGTTCAACCAACACCGCGAAGCGCCCGGTTTACCACGAGATCGCGCAAAAACAAAAAAGGCCGCGCACGTTGGTGCGCGGCCTGATTGCATCAGTGAATGATGCTTCAGCGATTCTGAGGCCGGTTACCGGTCTTCTGAGTCGGATTCGGGTTCTTGTCGGTGCCCTTCTTCGGGGCGCCCTCGAAGCCCTCACGCTCCTTCTCGTTTCGCTTCGGATCGTTCTGTTTGCGGTCGGATGGCTTCTGTTCTTTCATTGCGATATTTCTCCTTTCATTTCGTTATCGGTCTCTTGTCGACCGACACTTATTTGTAGTTGCAATGGCCGCGCCAAAGACAGCTCGTGAAGCAAAATGATCAGACCCCCGGTGTGTCTCACATTTGTCCGCCCGAAACGCTCAGCAGAGCTTCGCGCCATCGGGCACCCGCCGCTCCGGGACCGCCAGAACGATCGCTCCCTCCGCGTCGGCGAAACCGGTGATCAGAACCTCGGATTTAACCGGGCCGATCTGCTTCGGCGGGAAGTTCACCACCCCGATGATCTGACGACCTATGAGATCTTCTTTCGAATAGTGCGTCGTTATCTGCGCGCTCGATCTCCGGAGGCCGATCCCTTCCCCGAAGTCCACCGTGACCTTCCAGGCCGACTTCCGTGCTTCCGGAAAATCGAGCACCTCCACGATCGTCCCGACTCTCAGCTCCACCCGTTCGAAGTCTCTCCACTCGATCTCTTTCATGACTCGATCTTCGCACACCGTCCGACTCACGCCGGCTCATTCTTCAGTACTCCGCGGGTGTTCATGGCAGCCAGCACAACCTGGAGAATCACCAGAGCCAGCGCCCCCGCAGCCCATCCCCAGATACTCCACAGAAGATTGCTCAGGAGAAACAGCCAGAAGCCCGCTTTTCTGCGCCATTTCGTCTGACTCGCCGTGAACCACGCGGCGAGGACGGTGACGATCATTGCGGGCCATTGCAGAGCGTCGAGCCACCATGCCGAGTCCATCCCCGCTCCATGAGCGAAGTCGGTGCCCGTCCCGGGAGACCCTGTCGCTCAGATGCCGAAACGATGACGCAGCGTAGCGACCCAGCTCGTCCCCTGGCGCGAAAGAGGATTCGCGAAACCGACAGCTCCCCCTTTTTTCATCAGCCGTCGCGTACCGACGATCCGCCGGACCGGCTCATCATCGCCGAAGGTAATCGTGTGAGCGATCAGCCGATGGTGCCGGCGGGCTGCGAAATGAATCACGTAGCTCTTTCGCGTCCGGTGGGGATCCGCGACTGGTGAACCACCGTGGAGAAGACCCGGATGCCAGAAGAGCACTTCCCCACTCCTCGGGGTGAAGATCACACGCGCTTCCTCCACGTCGTCGTTCGCGGTCGAGTGATGCGAGCCGGGAACGTAGACGAGAGGGCCGGAGTCGGGATGAATGTCCTCGAGCGCGATCCAGGCGGCGACGAGGAGTCCCGGCGGGTCGGTCTTCACATAGTAGGGATCGCGGTGAAGCGCCTGCCCCGATCCGTACTCGAACAGGATCGACTGGATGGCGATCACCGGCTCCCCGAGAAGGAGCGCCGCGAGCCGATGAAGCGAGGGGTCGAGATAGAGGTCGCGCGCGGCCCGCGAATGGGACTGCGCTTCGTGGATGCGAGCACCCGGGCGTGTCGCATCGACCGGAAGGTCCGCGAGCGGCCGGAGCGTCTCGTCCCCGTGCGAGCATCCCGGCAGATCATCAGGACGCTCGGACCAGAGCCGGTCGATCTCCTCCGCCAGGTCCCGGCAGAGACCGCGGTCGCCGACGACGGTCGAAAGCGACCCATTCTCCCGGAACTCGATCAGCAGCCGGGCCTCCGCCGGAGTGATCGTTCCCGACTCGACGGCACCCTCCATCCGTTGGGGAGCGTCGGGCCCGTCGACCCAAAGTACAGGCACGATCTCGTTCGGATGCTGCGGTCCGCGATTCATCGCCGCAAGTCTAGCGGCTCACCCGCACCGTTGCTCGATATTCGGCGGGGTCGATCCTGACTCCCTCTTCGGGATGGGGCTCGATCCGGAGGAGCTCGATTGCATACGTTCCCACGACCGCGGATCGGGAGAATCTCTCGTTGAGATGAAGTTCGATCGTGGTCGGTTCACCCGACTCGACCCACACGCTCGTCACCGCGGTCGCATCTCCCTCCCAGACGCATTGAATGCCGATCGCGCACCGGGAGTCGTTCTCGACCCGAAGCAACTCGACGAAGAGCCGCTCGTCGTCGAAGGACCTGACTTCCCCAGCAGCGATCGTCGCTTCCCACGACGACGTCCCCCGGTCGTCCGCATCAGGGGCAGTGACCGATCCTCCGCACCCGAAAATCAGCAACCCGAAAAGCATCCCGCAGATCCTCATGTTCACCTCGTCCGGCGGCGGGATCGATCAGCCCGCTCCGAGCTTTTCCCGATACTCCTCCGGCTTCCATCCGAACACGAACTTGCTGCCCGAGACCACCAGCGGCCGCCGCATCAGGTTCGAATCCTTCAGAATGAGATCGATCGCCTCGGAGGCCGTGACTTTCCGATCCGCGAGGCCCCTCTCCTTGAATGCCGGGCTTCTCGGATTGAGCACTTCGCGCGCATTCGCGTCGGTGACGAGCCGCTCGAGCAGCTCCCGCGGCGGTGGATCCTTCGCGAGATCGTGTTTCTCCAGGCCCACTCCAGCATCGTCGAAGAAGGCGACCGCCTTCCTGCAGCTCGTTCAGCTGGGCTTGAGCCAGATCTGCATCCGTTTACCGGCCATGATTCCTCCCTAGAACTGGAACGACAATCCGGCCGAAAGAATCAGCGGATTGACTTCGATCTCGCCCTGCTCCTCAGGGCCCGCGAGAAAGACGACAGTTGCAGCCGACTCGACCGGAATGTACTTCGCGTCGACATTGAGCGCGAACGCGCTCGTCAGATCGAAGCTGAACCCGAGGTTGAAGACGACCCCGTAATCGTCCTCGAGCTCGACCCGGTCGAGCTCGATCTGCTCGACATCGTCGCGGCTCTCGAGGTCATCGACGAGAACGTAGCCGACTCCTACACCGATGTAGGGATCGAAAGCCGAGTTGGGCAGGAGGTGGAGTTGAAGCACCGCACTCAGCGGGACTACCTCCAGCTCACCGAGGGCGAGGGGCGGCAGCGCCGGGTTGGCGGCCGTCGCGAAGGCATCCGGCTCGAACCGGTGAATCGATGCGGCGAGCGAGAGGCGGTTGCCGATGAAGAAGTTCAGCCCGAGGCCATACCCGGTCTCCGAATCGAAATCGATGTCGACATCATCGATCTCGTCGGGGTCGATCGATTCCAGGGTCGTGTCTCCGCTCAGATCGATCCAGCCATACCATGCGGTCACATCGACGATTCTCCCCTCCGCCGGCAGCGCGAAGAGCCCCGCCACCAGAGCAGTGGAAATCAGAAGTCGTTTCATTTCAGAGTCCCCCTTCCCCCGCCCGAGCGAGCAGGATCGGTGCCGATGGTCGCTTCGCGCAAAAACGCAACATTCGTCATTCTGAGCCCGGCGGAGCACGGGCGAAGAATCTGGCCGGGGGCTCGTGAATCACCGTTGCCGTCCACTCGTCACTTTCTTTCACGAGCCTGCCGCCAGATCCTTCGCCGTCCTTCGGCGGCTCAGGATGACGAGGGGGTGGAATGTCCGGGCGCCCGCCCATTAGAGAACCCGCATCCCCCGCACCCCCAGAATAATCAGGTCGTTCCGGCAGTTTTCCGGCGCGACTACAGAGGTAGAGGACGAGACTATGAAATCAGGAATTCATCCCGAGTATCACCAGGTGGAGGTCCACTGTGCATGTGGCCACACCTTCACGACGCGCTCGACGAACAAGGATCTCCGGCTGGAGATCTGCTCGGAGTGCCACCCCTTCTTCACGGGCAAACAGAAGCTCGTCGACACGGCAGGCCGCGTCGATCGCTTCAACAAGAGATACGGCAAGAGCTCGTGAACGTGCTCGCCGGCGCATGGAGAGGTGCAGCCCGGTTCGCGGCCGGGGCCTTCGGGGCCCTGACCAACGGGCTCGTCTCGGCGACGCCCGAGACCCGGCCCGACAACAACGTCGACATGATCATCGGCGGGCAGGCTGTCCTCGAAGGCGTCATGATGCGCAGCTTTTCTGGCTACGGCGTCGCGGTACGCCAGCCTGATGGCGGAATCGCCGTCAAGGAAGGCGCGATCGAGCCGATCACGAAGAAATATCCGATTCTGAAGACTCCGGTCCTGCGCGGATCGATCGTCCTCTTTCAGGCACTCGTTCTCGGCCTCCGTGCGCTCAACTTCTCCGCGGTCGCCTCCTCGGAGGACGAAGACGGCGAGCCCGAGCTGACCAACTGGGCGATCTTCACCTCCATGGCGATGGCCTTCGGGCTGGGAATCGGCCTCTTCATCCTCGCTCCGCTCGGCCTGACCAATCTGATCCGCGCCACGCTCATGCCGGCGATGGACAACTTCACCTACAACATGATCGACGGGGTCATCCGCGCGGTCTTCTTCTTCGTCTATGTCTGGTCGATCTCCTTCATGGACGACATCCGCAGGGTCTTCCAGTACCACGGCGCTGAGCACAAGACGGTCTACACGTTCGAAGCACGAGAGCCTCTGACCGTCGAGAACGCACGGGTGAAGTCGACTCTGCATCCGCGATGTGGAACGAGCTTCCTCCTCTTCGTCCTCGCGATCTCGATCCTGGTCTTCTCGCTGATTCCGCAGACGGCACCATTCTTTGCGAAGTTCGGAGCGCGCATCGTTTTCCTTCCGCTGATTGCGGGTATCGCCTATGAGCTGATCCGGTTTTCCGCACGACATCTCGACAACTCGCTCTGCCGTGCGCTGATCACCCCGGGGCTCTGGCTCCAGCGGATCACGACGAAGGAGCCGGACGACAGTCAGCTCGAGATTGCCATTCATGCGCTCGAGGTCGCTCTCCGCTACGACGCGGTCGACACCGATCAAGTCGCCGTAGCCTGAGCGGGGCCGGACCCTCCGGCCGGGCAACCACGATGAACGACGTTCGCGACAAGCTCCAGCAGATCGAGAATCGCTACGAAGAGCTCCAGCAGATTCTCGCCGACCCCGCAGTCGCCACCGACCGGGACCGCTCACGCGAGGTGATGAAATCCGTCACCGAGATCGAAGAGATCGTCGAAGCGTGGCGCGAGCTGAAGCAGGTCGAGTCGGGGCTCGCGGGAGCGCGTGAGATCGCACGAGGAGACGATCGCGACATGCGCGAGCTCGCCGAGGCCGAGATCGAAGAGCTCGAGGAACGGCTTCCCGAGATCGAGCAGACGCTCCGAACGCTCCTCCAGCCGAAGGATCCGAACGACGAGCGAAACGTCTTCGTGGAGATTCGCGCGGGTACCGGCGGAGACGAAGCGACTCTCTTCGCCGCGGAGATGATGCGCCTCTACACCCGTTACGCCGAGACGAAGCGGTGGAAGGTCAGCCTCACCGACGCCAACTGGTCGAGCGTCGGCGGGGTCAAAGACGCGACACTCCTGATCGAAGGCGACAAGGTCTACTCACGCCTCAAGTACGAGTCCGGCGTCCACCGTGTTCAGCGCGTCCCCGAAACCGAGACGCAGGGTCGCATCCACACCTCGGCGATCACCGTGGCCGTCCTCCCCGAGGCCGACGACATCGACATCCAGATCGACGCGAAGGACCTTCGGATCGATACGTTCTGCTCCTCCGGTCCCGGCGGACAGTCGGTCAACACCACCTACTCCGCGATCCGGATCACCCATCTTCCGACCAATACCGTCGTCTCCTGCCAGGATGAAAAATCGCAGATCAAGAACAAGGCGAAGGCGATGAAGGTGCTCCAGGCGCGCCTCTACGACATGGAGCGCGACAAGCGTGAGGCGGAGCTGTCGGCTACGCGGAAGGGACTGATCGGAAGCGGCGACCGCTCCGAGAAGATCCGGACCTACAACTTCCCGCAGGACCGCGTGACGGATCACCGGATCGGCCTGACCGTCCACAACCTCCCTTCGATCATGAACGGTGCGATCGATCCCCTGATCGACGCACTCAGCTCGCACTATCAGGCGGAAGCAGTGCGGGAGAGCGTAGCGTGATGAAGCAGGAGCCAGGATCCAGGAGCCAGGATTCAGGAGCCAGGATTCAGGAGCCAGGATTCAGGAATCAGGAATCAGGAGACAGGATTCAGGGCGGGGCAACGGGATCGTGATCGTTTCGCCAATCACGTAGCCGCGCTGGAAGCTCTTCGACTCTCCGAACCCCTCCACGTGATGGATGAGAAGCACCTCACCCGAAAGTCTGCCCTGATTCCTGATTCCTGAATCCTGGATCCTGGATCCTGGCTCCTGATCCCTGATCCCTTCTTCATCCCAATGAAATGAATCCGTCTCCCCGCCCGATTGAGAGTGCCATGTCACCGTCCGATGTAAACGATATCTCCGGTCTTTACCCTCCTGGCTCCTGGATCCTGGCTCCTGACTCCTGAAACGGTGCGACGCCTCCTCGTTTATTTTCAGCGACGGCAGTCCGGGCTCTGGTGGGGCTTTCTCTTCCTGCTCCTCTCCGCCGGCTTTTCCCTCGCCAAGCCGCTGATCGTCGGAAACGCCGTCGACGCCGTCACGACCGGCTTCGTCCAAAGCGAGCTCGTCAGATTCGGCCTCCTCTACGTCGCCGTCGCCGCGGCTCAGGGCATCTTCCTCTACTTCCAGCGCTGGACGATCATCGGCACCTCGCGCAAGATCGAGTACGACATCCGCGGCGATTTCTACGATCATCTCCAGACGCTTCCTCAGTCGTTCTACGCGCGTCAGCGGACCGGCGATCTGATGTCGCGCGCCACCAACGATCTTTCGGCGGTCCGGATGCTCGCCGGACCCGCCGTGATGCATTCGCTCTCGGCGGTCATCGTTGTTCTCGGATCGTTCATCATGATGTACCGGATCTCCCCGAGCCTCGCGACGGTCGCGCTGGTCGCCGTGCCGCTCGTCGCGATCACCGCGAAGTACTTCGGCGAGCTCATCCACGACCGGACCAAAATCGTTCAGGACTACTTCGGCGAGATCTCCTCCGCGATCCAGGAGAACCTGGCGGGAGCGCGAGTCGTCCGCGCATTCAGCCAGGAGGACAATCAGCAGCGCGCTTTCCGCGAGATGAATCGCGGCTACGTCGACCGAAGCCGCAAGCTGATCACCGTCACCGCGACCTTCCGCCCGGTTCTCGAGCTTCTGATCGGCCTGGTGTTCGCGGGCATCTTCTGGTTCGGCATGAGGAAGATCCTCGCCGGCTCGATCTCGCTCGGGGAGTTCGTCGCGCTCCAGTTCTATCTGATGCGGATGATCTGGCCGCTGATCGCAATCGGCTGGGTGATCAACCTCTTCCAGCGCGGGCTCGCGTCGATGCGACGCCTCAGCGAAGTCTGGGACGTCGCGGGGGACGATCGCACCGATCGGCCACTCGCTGCTCCTCCCCCCCGCCGCCCGGATACGCCGGAGATCGAGGTGCGGAATCTCAGCTTCGGCTACGGCGGGGCGAACGCGATCGAAGATATCAGTTTCAGGGTCATGCCGGGTCACACGCTCGGAATCGTCGGGCGGACCGGCTCCGGCAAATCGACTCTGATCTCGCTGCTCGCAGGAATCTGGGACGCTCCGCTTGATTCGATTTTCATACGCGGTGTCCCGATCGAGCAGATCTCGCTCGAGACTCTTCGCGAGATGCTCGCGCTAGTTCCGCAGGACACATTTCTCTTCTCCGACACGATCGCCGAGAACATCCGGTTCGGCCGTGCCAGCGCATCGGACAGTGAAGTCGAGCGGGTGGTCGATCTCGCCGGGCTCGGCGGAGACATCGCCTCGTTCCCGAAAGGACTCGAGACGATGATCGGCGAGCGCGGCATCACCCTCTCCGGCGGACAGAAACAGCGAACGGCGATCGCGCGTGCAATCGTCCGGTCTCCCGACATCCTGATCCTCGACGATGCGCTCAGCGCCGTCGACACCGAAACCGAGGACACCATCCTTCGCTCGATGCGCCAGGTGCGCGAGGGCCGCACCGTCATCGTCGTCGCCCACCGCGTCTCCTCCGTCAAGGACGCCGATCAGATCCTCGTTCTCGAAGAGGGCCGGATCGTCGAGCGCGGCGATCACGAGACGCTTTTGAAACGGGACGGGTTCTACGCGAGCCTCTACCGGAAGCAGACGCTCGAGATCGAGATCGAGGAGATCGCCTGATGGACGAGCGTCACGAAGAGGAACCGGCACAGAAGTTCGACGCGGGGCTCGCCCGCCGCCTTCTCGGATGGCTGAAGCCGTACAAAGGCCGTGCGCTCACCTCGGTTTTTCTGATCATTCTCGCCTCGCTGCTCCAGGTGGCCGGACCTCTGATCATCGCGGTGGCGATCGATCTCTACGTCCTCCCGGAAGAAGCGGAGACGGCCGGAATCAGCTTCCGGGTCGGCGAGTGGCTGAGCGGCCGAGGTCTCGAGATCGAACCGCTCACCGGGATCAACCTCGCTGCGATCCTCTTCCTGACGACGATCGTCTTCGACTTCCTGATCATGTACTTCCAGATGATTCTGATGAACATGATGGGACAGTACGTGATGTACGACCTCCGGAAGGCGATCTTCGAACGCCTTCAGCAGCTCGAGGTTCGGTTCTTCGACCGGAATCCGGTCGGTCGCCTCATCACCCGGATGACGACCGACGTCGAGGCCCTCAACGAGCTCTTCACAGCCGGCTTCGTCTCGATTTTCGGCGATCTCTTCGTACTCGGAGGAATCGTCGTGATCCTCTTCGTGATGAGCTGGAAGCTCGCGCTCGTCCTCTTCTCGATCATTCCCCTGATCCTGCTCCTGAGCCTCTGGTTCCGCCGGGGAGCGCGGAAGGCCTATCGCTCCGTCCGCGCGCGCATTGCCGCGATCAACGCCTTCCTCCAGGAGCACATCTCCGGAATGGCAGTCGTCCAGCTGTTCAACCGGGAAACCGCCGAGGCGAGGAAGTTCGAGAGTCTCAATGCACGGCATCGGGACGCGAACATCGACGGAATCCGCTACTACGCCGTCTTCTACCCGGCGGTCGAGCTCATCCAGTCGATCGGGGTTGCGCTGGTGGTCTGGTACGGCGGCGGCGAGGTGCTGCGGGGGGCGATCTCGCTCGGCGTTCTCGTCGCATTCTTCCAGTACGTCCAGCGCTTCTACGAGCCGATCTCCGATCTCTCCGAAAAGTACAACATTCTCCAGGCGGCAATGGCGGCGAGCGAGCGGATCTTCAAGCTCCTCGATACGAAACCGACGATCGTCTCGCCGCCCGCGGGTGCCGGAATCGATCAGGTCGAATCGATCGAGTTCCGCGACGTCTGGTTCGCCTACAACGAGGAGGACTGGGTTCTGAAAAACGTATCGTTCCGGGTCGAGAGGGGCGATCACATCGCGATCGTCGGACACACCGGCGCCGGCAAGACTACGATCACGAACCTTCTGCTGCGACTTTATGACATCCAGAAGGGATCGATCCTGATCAACGGGATCGACATTCGCGAGCTCGATCTGGCGGCGCTCCGGCGGCTCTTCGCCATCGTCCAGCAGGACGTCTTCCTCTTCTCCGGAACGATCGCGCACAACGTGTCGCTGGGGGATCCCGCGATCCCGCACGAGCAGGTTCGGGCATCGTCGGAGCGGGTCGAAGCCGCGCGATTCATCGAACGGCTCCCGGCGGCGTACGAGCACGAGCTCCTCGAGCGCGGTGGCGGGCTCTCGTCGGGCGAGAAGCAGTTGCTCTCGTTCGCTCGCGCGCTCGCGTTCGATCCGTCGGTGCTGATCCTCGACGAAGCGACCTCGTCGATCGACACCGAGACCGAACAGCTCATCCAGCGGGGAATCGCGGCGCTGATGGAAGGACGGACCTCGATCATCATCGCGCACCGGCTCTCGACGATCCGCCACGCCGACGAGATCCTAGTGTTTCATCACGGCGAGATCCGCGAGCGCGGAACGCACGACGAGCTCGTCGACGCTGATGGCCTCTACCGGCGGCTCTACGAGCTCCAGTATCGCGAGGAGGAAACGAACGTCGCATGAGAGCGACGCCCAATCTCCTCCGCGCATTCAGACATCGGAACTTCGCGCTATTCTTCTCCGGACAGATCATCTCGCTCATCGGAACGTGGATGCAGTCGGTTGCCCAGGCATGGCTGGTCTACCGTCTGACCGGATCGGCGACGATGCTCGGAATCGTCGGGTTCGCGACGATGATCCCCTCTTTTCTCTTTGCGTCGTTCGGCGGTCTCCTCGCTGATCGGGTCAGCCGCAGACGAATTCTGCTCTGGACGCAGATCCTCTCGATGACGCTGGCGTTCATCCTCGCGGTGCTGACGCTTTCCGGAATGATCCAGGTCTGGCACATCCTCCTGCTCGCCACGCTGCTAGGACTCGTGAACGCCTTCGACGTCCCGGCGCGACAGTCGTTCGTCGTCGAGATGGTGGCGCGAGAACACCTTCCGAACGCGATCGCGCTCAACTCGTCGATGTTCAACGGCGCCCGGATGATCGGTCCCGCAGTCGCAGGCGTCATCGTCGCAACCCTCGGTGAAGGCTGGTGCTTCCTGATCAACGCGATCAGTTACGTCGCGGTGATCGCGGGACTCCTCATGATGAAGATGCCTCCCGGAAGCCCGCGGACCGGCGAGATCGACGAGTCGATTCTCAGCCGGCTCGCTGGCGGGTGGCGATTCGCGAGCAGAACGCGGCCGATCCGGGCGCTGCTGCTCCTTCTCGGACTCGTCAGTCTCGTCGGGATGCCCTATACGACTCTGATGCCGATCTTCGCCGACCGTATTCTCCACGGGGGACCACAGGCGCTCGGCATCCTCCTCGGGAGCGCGGGGCTCGGGGCGTTCGGAGGATCGATCGTGCTCGCGACGCGGCGCGACGTCCGAGGCCTCGGCCGGTGGGTCGCGCGCGCAGCGGTGGCGTTCGGAGCGTTCCTGATCGTCTTCGCCTTCTCGCGCATCTTCTGGTTGTCCGCGGCGATCCTGGTCGCGGTCGGTGCTTCGATGATCGTTCAGATGGCGGCGTCGAACACCCTCATTCAGGTGATGGTCCCGGATGCGCTGCGGGGCCGCGTGATGGCGCTCTATTCGATGATGTTTCTCGGAATGGCCCCGTTCGGCGCGCTCTTCGCGGGCTGGCTCGCCGAGCGGCTGACCGCGCCCGTCACGCTCGGCATCGGCGGCGTCATGGCGATCCTCGGTGGCGCGTTCTTCATGTCACAGTTGCCGAAGATGCGCGTCGAGGCGCGACGGCTGATCATTCAGAACGAGATGCCGGGAGGCCCCGCCGCCGAGAAGGTCGTCGTGAAGAAGGCGTAGCTGACGACGCATCTGTCGCCCCTCCGGGGCTGGAAACGGGCACGAACCATCGCGATTCCGAATCGGAGCCATCGCATGCGGGGAAGTTTCACTGTCCACAAAGTCCGAGTCAACTCGAACGTAGGGTTGGAAGTTGGAAGTTGAGGAATGCGGCACCCCCGGCTGGGGGTCGGCTCTCCAGAGCCGACTCGCGGGGGGCTCCAGCCCCCCGCAGGTCGATCGCTCCCTCGGAATGGAAAGCACGGTTGCGCCGCGATTACGGTACGCTCCACGCCGACGATTCGGATCGCGGTAACCCGCAGAGAAGGAGAAGAGGCGTGGACACCGAGGCCTTTCCCGAGCTCAACCTGATCATCGCCCTCCTCGGCGGGCTGGTTCTGGTTCTCGGCCTCTTCTCGCAACGTCTCAATGCGAGCCCGTTCCCCCCGGTTTTGATTGCTCTGGCGAGCGGAATCATCATCGGGCCTCACGCCCTCGGTCTCCTCGATTTGGCGGATCTGGCGGCGAGATCATCGATCATCGAGTACGCGGCGCGGCTCACACTGGCCATCGGCCTCTTCGGCGTCGCTCTCAGAATCGGAGCCGAATACCCCCGCCGGCACTGGAGGGATGTTGCCGTTCTGGTCGGGCTCGGAATGCCGATCATGTGGTTCGTCAGCTCGACGCTGGTTTACCTGATTCTCGACCTTCCCTTGTGGATGTCCGTACTGATCGGGGCGATCATCACACCTACGGACCCGATCGCGTCCACGCCGATCGTGACAGGAAAACTCTCCGAATCGATCATCCCGGAACGAATGCGACACGCGATCTCCTCGGAGTCGGGCGCCAACGACGGTCTCGCCTATCTGTTCGTACTCCTTCCGATTCTCGTGATGACCAGGTCGACCGGTGACGCACTCTCGCACTGGATTACGAGAACGCTGATGTGGGAGGTGGTGACCGCGACGCTGATCGGCATCGTGATCGGCCTCGTCGCGGCGAAACTGCTCCAGTTCTCCGAAAAGCGGGATCTGATCGCCCCGGAATGGCGCCTGATCTACACCGTGTCCCTTGCGCTGCTGACCGCGGGACTCGGGCGCATCATCGGAACGGACGAAGTCGTGCTCGTCTTTGCCGCGGGCATCGCCTTCACTCAACTGCTCACTACGGAGGAGCGGGAAGAGGAAGATCTCGGACAAGAGGCCGTGAACAGATTCTTCTCGGTGCCGATCTTTGCTCTTTTCGGTATGGCCATTCCCTGGGAAGGGTGGCGGGCCCTCGGCTGGAGCGGTCTGCTGCTCGCGGTCGCGATCATGTTTTTGCGGCGGCTACCTGCGATTCTTCTGCTGCGACCGTTGTTGCGAGGAGTCCATGGCGCGAAAGAAGCTCTGTTCATCGGATGGTTCGGGCCGATCGCCGTGGCGGCGATGTACTACTCATCCCTGGCAGAGCATCGGCTCGGCGAAACCATCGTCTGGGATGTGGTCAGCCTCGTGATCTTCGCCTCGGTTTTGAGCCACGGGTTGACCGCGGATCCATTCACGCGTCTGTTCGGCAGGTCGATCGCCACCGCTCCCGCTCCGGAACAGACGACGACATACACGGTCCAGGCGTCGGCGACGGAACGTGGCCGAACCGGTCGCCGGTCACGGTAATCTCGGCCCGATGAAACCCTCAATGATCCTGCTCGTGAGTGCAATCGTCATCGAGGTGGCTGCCATCGTGCTCATCGTCAAATCGATCGTCACCGACTCCTCTCCAACACTCGGCATCATTTTCCTGGCGGTTGGGATGACAATGCTGGTCATCGGACTCGCGACGCGGTCAAAGAAAACTGACTGACAGACCGGGTGCTGCTGGTGCCGTTCCCGCAGTCTCGCCGCTTCGCTTTGGCTCACCGTACTCCTCAAACCTCCAACCTCCAACTTCCAACCCAATCGCCTTCCATTTGCTAAGATCCCCCGCAGCTCACGAACAGCGGGAGGCCCGGTTTGCCAGAGCAGAGAGGTCAATGGAAATCGAGGTTAGGCTTCATCCTGGCCGCATCGGGGTCGGCGATCGGACTCGGCAACATCGTCTTCTTCGGCGCCAACGCCTACACCTTCGGCGCTGGCGCCTTCTACCTCCCCTATCTCGTCGCGCTGGTCTTCGTCGGCATCCCGGTCCTCATCGCCGAGCTCGGACTCGGAGCGTGGAGCCAGAAGGCGTTCCCCCTCGCGATGCGCGAGGTTGGCGGCCCCAAAGGAGAGTTCATCGGCTGGTGGGGCCTTCTCAACTCCGCCTTCATCACCGCTTACTACATCACCATCCTCGCCTGGGTCTGTGGCATGTTCGTCGGGGCCTTCGGGAAACTCTGGACGCCGTCGACCAATGTCGAAGCGTTCGGCATCCCCGAGATGGGCAACCCGGTCGGCTACTTCTTCGACATGATCTCGTCGTGGTGGGTCCTCGCACTCGTCGTGATCGTCTGGCTGCTCAACATCCTGATCGTCCGCCGCGGGATCGCTTCGATCGAGCCGGTGACGAAGGTCTTCGTCCCGCTGATGTGGGTCTTCATGATCATCCTCATCATACGAGGCGTGACGCTGCCGAACGGCGAGGACGGCGTCTATCTCCTCTTCACTCCGAACTTCACCGTGATGAACGATCTCAATGTCTGGGGCGGTGCCGTCAGCCAGATCTTCTTCAGCCTCACCCTCGGGTTCGGCGTCATGACGGCCTACGCATCGTATCTTCCGAAGAGCTCCGACCAGACGAGCAACAGTCTCGTCGTCGCGTGCCTCAACTGCGGCTTCGAGTACGTCGCGGGGATCGCGATCTTTTCGATTCTCTTCTCCTTCGCGATCGTGCCGCAGGCATCGACCCTCGCGATGATGTTCTTCGTCGTTCCGCAGGGAATCGAGGCCCTGCCGTTCGGCGTGATGGCTTTCGGTCTTCTCTTCTTCTTCCTTCTTCTGATCGCCGGACTCTCCTCTTCGATCTCGCTGGTCGAGGCGATCAACACGGCGCTTGTGGACAAGTTCGGCTGGGCTCGGCGGCGGGTACTCGCGACGACCGCGATCATCGGCAGCGCCGGAAGCCTCGCCTTTGCGCTCCCGATCATCATCGACCGAAACATCGCCTCGAACGGAACGCTCGGCCTGACCCTGCTCGATCTGGTCGACCACTGGGCATTCAGCCACGGTCTGATCATCGTCGGGCTCGTCGAATGCCTGATGATCGGGTGGCTCCTTCCGGTATCGAAGATCCGCGAGATGCTCAACCGCAACAGCCGGCTGCACCTGCCGGTGGCGTTCGAATGGCTGATCAAGTTCATCATTCCTCTCGGGCTGGCGGCGATCCTGACGCATTCGATCTTCCAGAAACTGACCGACGGGATGTACGGTTCGGATTTCACCCTCGACTGGGGGGCGTCGCTCCCCTGGATCGCGTTCGCGGTCTGGCTGCTCGGCACCACCGGAGTCGCCGCGTGGCTCACGACGCGCGGAGCTCGTCGCGGAAACGGGAGGCTCGCATGAATAGATGGATTGCCGCGGCAACGCTCGCGCTCGTCGCATCGCCCCTCTCGGCCGAGGTCGCGATCACAGTCGCGGACACCTATCCGCTGTTCGGTGAGCCCGTAACGGTCACGGTCGCCGATGACGGCGTTCCGGTCGGCTCCGCCACCGTATCCGCCGAGTACCGCCCCAACAGCCGCACCATGGTCGCCGAGGCAATCGGAACGACCGACGCCTCCGGGAACGTGGAGTGGACGCCGTCTGACGCCGGGCTCGTCCGTCTGACCGCGATCGCGGCAGGCTCCGAGGAGGCGATCGCCTCCAAAGCGGTCTCGGTCCGCTACGTCAGCTTCCCGATCGAGGGGATTCTGACGATGCTCATCGCCGGAATCATCCTCTTCGGAGGCGCCGGACTCGGGATGTCGATCCTGATGCGGGAGGAAAAGATCCCGGAAGAAGAGCCGCCGAGCACGTGAGAAGAAGAGTGAAGAGTAGAAGAGTGAAAGAGAAGAGTGAAGAAAACGGCGACAAAACGAGACCTGGCGGATCGAACTTTCGAATTCGCTCGTGACGTAGTGATGCTTTGCCGGAAGCTGGAACAGAATCCTGGGGTGGTCCGCACGATGGCGCAGCAACTTCTCCGCTCAGCATGCTCCGTAGGCGCGAATGTCCAGGAAGGGCAGGGCAGTCAATCGCGCGCGGACTTCACCGCGAAGTACTCCATCGCCTGCAAGGAAGCCCGCGAATCTCTCTACTGGCTCCGCCTGCTCGCCGAAAGTGATGTCGTTCCGCGCGTCACACTCGAGGCACTGATCGACGAATCCTTATCAACTCGTCGCTATCCTGACTACGATCGTAAAGAGGACAAAATCAAACACGAAGCTGAAAGGTGCGAGCTGAGGTCTCGCTTCTTTTCACTCTTCACTCTTCACTCTTCACTCTTCTTTTTCACTCTTCACTCTTCTTTTTCACTCTTCACTCTTCACTCTTCACTCTTCTTTTTCACTCTTCACTCTTCACTCTTCACTCTTCACTCTTCACTCTTCACTCTTCACTCTTCACTCTTCACTCTTCACTCTTCTTCTTCACGAGTTCTTCTCCCAGGACTTCGATCTGCCATCGGCGCATATTGTCGATCCGTGCGAGGTCGTCCACCGAGGATGGTTCCGCGGTCGCGATCGCTTCGAGGATGTGGCGGGGAGCGAGGATGCCGGCATCGATTCCGAGGGATTTCGCTTTCGAGTCTCGCAGCTTTTTGAGCGCGTCGATCCGTTTCTCGACCTCGCGGTCCCGGCGCCAGGCCTTCGACTTCTGTTTCTCGGGAAGATCCGTCTCGGCGACCTCCGCCGCGCTCCGCACCGCCGAGAGCAGCGGCCGGGCATAGCGCCGGGCGAGCCTCGCCGGCACCTTCGCCTCGTCGACGAGCGCGCCGGTCGTCTTCGGTTTCTTTTCGGCCACCGAGAGGAGCGAGTCATTCCCGATCACTTTGAACGCGGGGACATCGCGCTCCCTGGCGAGGCCATCGCGCCAGGCGTGAAGGGAGCGGAGGACCTCGAGTCCGCGCCGGTCGAGCTTCCCCGAGCCCTTCAGCCTCCGCCACCGCTCCTCCTCTTCATCCACCGGGGAGAAGCTGATCGCCTCGAGTCGCTCGAACTCTTCCACCGCCCACCCCCACCGACCGAGCTCGACGAGCTTAGCCTGCAGAATTCCGAAGATCTTCGACAGGTGAGCCGTGTCCTCGGTTGCATAACGGAGCATCGCGGGCGGAAGCGGTCTGCGGGCCCAATCGGCTCGCTGATGCTTCTTGTCGAGCGCCACCCCCGCGTACTTCTCGACCAGCGCCGCGAGCCCGACCGCCGGCTCACCCGCGAGCTGCGCACAGATCATCGTGTCGGCGACGTTGCGCACCCTGATTCCGTAGTCACGATCGAGAATCCGGATGTCGTAGTCGGCGCCGTGGAGGATTTTGCGGATCTCCGGATCGGAGAGGACCGTTCCCAGACCGGAGATGTCGATTGGCGCGAGAGGATCGATGACGTGATCGGCGCCGTCAGCGGAGATCTGGATCAGACACACCTTGTCGAAGTAGCTGTGAAGCGAATCGGCCTCGGTGTCGATCGCGATCGCGGGGACGTTGCGGAGATCACCGATCAAACGATCGAACGAGCTCTGATCAGCGATCACCGGCATCAGGTTCCTTTTTCACCACCCAGCCCGATCGAGCGAAGCCGTTTGTCGAAGCGATCGGCGTCGAATCCGTCGCGGAGCCGGAGCTTCGAAAGCTTTTTGCGCGCGTCTTCCGCCTCGTCGACCGCGAGCAGAGTTGCAAGATCCTCCGGAGTCACGACGCGGAGCTCGCCCCCTCCCAACGCCGTCGTCACCGCATCCCGCACCATCAGTCCATAAAGCGCATTGGTCGCGAACAGAACGTAAACGGGAATCTCGGTTTCACCGTCGACGAACGAGAGAGGGACCAGGTCGAGCTCTCTGGTCGCCTCGAGCGCTTCCTCGTCGATCCGGAATCCGTTGTTCGCTGCCATCTTCGGGATCATTTCCCGCTGCTCGGGGCTGACGACGGCGACGACGTCGACCGAACCGGTTTTCATCTTCGAGCCGAGCCATGCCGATTCCGCGACGCCTCCGACAAAGGCATACTGCATCCGGAACTTCCCGAGAAGACTCGAGGTCGCGAAAATCGCACGTTCATAAGTTCTTGCCGCTTCGATTTGCGTACCGCTCACTTTCGGTCCTTTCTTCGCTCTCCACCCGCTTTTTTTCACTCTTCACTCTTCACTCTTCACTCTTCTTCTTCACTCTTCACTCTTCACTCTTCGCTCTTCCTTTGCCGCGGCGACGAGCTCGGTGACGAGTCGAGGATCGACCGCCTCCTCCACTCGTCCGTCTCGCTTGAGCGAGCTACCCACGATGACGCCGTCGGCAATCTCCAGATAGCTTCTCACAGTCTCCCGCCGGACTCCGCTCGCGACGAGAATCGGTGCATCGGGAACCGCCCTCCTCACCGACTCGACGAGCTCATGGTCGACCGGAGCGGATGTCCCGATCCCCGTCAGAAGAATGGCGTCCGCCAGCGCCCGCCGCCGGAGATCGGAGACTTCCTGATCGACGGGTCCCGCGGCGAGCGGCATCGCGTGTTTCACACGGAAGTCGGCGAATATATGCACTTTGGCCCCGAGAGCCGATCGCCGGCGCAGCGTCCCGGCCGCATTTCCTTCGATGATCCCCTGGTCGGTGACCATCGCTCCAGCGTGGACGTTGACGCGGATGAAGGCTGCGCCCGTCGCGACCGCGATTGCGAGCGAGGCGATCGGGTCGTTTCTCAGAACGTTGATTCCGAACGGCCGTCCGTCGAGCGCGTCGATTGCGGTGATCACAGCCGTCATGGCGGCGACGGTCTCGGGCCCGACTTCTTTCGAGAATGGGACGTCACCGAAATTCTCGATGACGGCGCCGTCGGCTCCCCCCTCGAAGATCGCCTCGGCGTCCGACGCGGCGCGGTCGACGACCTCCCCGATCGATCCCCGCCAGAGAGGCGAGCCGGGGAGCGGCAGCAGATGAATCATTCCGATGACGGGCGATCGGCCGAAACGTCGCGTGAACGCGTCGCGCGTGAGTGGAATCTCAGAGAATTCGATGACCGACCATCCCCGAATCATCGGGCTCGTTCGCGAGGAGCCAGCCGACGACCTCGCCCGGGCGGAACTCGTCGGGAAGGTAGTTCTGGAGATCGAACGATGCCGAGCCGCGTCCCGCGATGTCGGGCGCCGCGTCGACGATCCGCTCGATCCGCTGTCTCCAGTGGCGGAAGCTCGACCGGCGCAGATCCACCCACCCCTTTTCCGCCCATCTCTCCACGTTCCCCTCCGTCGGAAGCGGCTGGCCATCGGGTGCCGGCACCGGGATGTTGAGCCTCGGGCCGCGCGTGATCACGGGTCCTTCGCCATCCTCTCTCAGAATCGGAAGGCCGACGGTCGTGATCAGCCGCGACACGCGAGGATTCGCTTCGAGCCATTTCTCGACGGCGAGACGCATCTCCTCCGCCTCGATCGCGACCAGCTCCTCCACTCGCGAGGTTCCGCATGCGGTTCTGATGAGCCAGGCCTCGGTGAGGAGCTTGGTCAGCTGTGGCGGCCCGAGATGTCCGACGGGCATCGACGGGAAAAGGTCTTCGTCGGAGGAGAAGAGCGCCTCGAGTCGGTCGAGCTCCAGCTTCGCCTGATGGCGCAGCAGACCCGCGCGGTAGCTCGGCTCGGTGATCGCACCGTCGATCGCGGCGATGACGTCGCGACCGGTCGAGGACCCGAGGATCTCGAGCACGACCGTCCGCGCGACCTCCTCCGGTGTGACGTACTCCATCTGCCGCGGATAGGTGATCGCCTCGAACTCGCCGATCGAGAAAAATCCGTTCTCTCCGGTATCGGCGCCGACCATCTCGATCGGTGTTTGACGCCCCCCGGCGTCCTCGTACTCCGACCAGCTCTGCCGCGGCTCGAGCTTCGGCCCGATCCGCTCCTGCTTCTGCTCGTAGAGATATCCCGGCTCCCGCATCCCGGAGGGACCGTTGAGGCGGACGTGTGCTCTTCCGAGCCGGCGGAATCCGATCATCGCGCCCGGCTTGATCTCCTTGATCATCGTCCCGTGCGAGCTCTTTCCCGACGCGCCGGCCGAGCCGGGCGTTCGGGCGAGAAGGAAGAGAAGCCCGGTGTGCGCGAAGCCGATCGCCGATTTCGACAGCAGCGTCGGCGACGGCTTCTCTTCGCTGTGCGTGTAGGGGATGTTGACGCCCATTCCTCCGGTGCCGGTCGTTCCGACCTTGACGTAAACGCGCACCGAGCTGTCGTCGAGCGCCTTCTGAAGGAAGAGGATGTGGCGGACGATCTGCGGAACTCCCTGCGCGACGACGAGCTCCCGGATCGCCGAGACGAACGGCGTGACGCTCGCGTCGTCGATGACGCGCTTTTCCTCGAGACGATCGAGTAGAAACTTGATCCGTTTCGAGCTCGTGTAGACGTCCTGGTAGGAAATGGCCGTAGCGGTGTTGATGCAGTCGACGATCACGTCCGGCTGGTGGTCGCGGATCAGCCGGACCATCTCTGACCGGCTCCAGGCATCGGGATCGGACGAGAAGACGTCGTCGAAGAGCTGATCGAAAAGTTCCCTGTTCTCGAGGAGCTCGGCCCGGGAGTGTCCCTGGAGCGTCGACGGGAGGAAGATGTCCCCCGCTTCCCCTTTGAAGCTGACGTCCCAACCGAGGCTCGTCGCTTCCTCGCTCAGGAGTGCGACCGCCTCGTCGACCTCGTTCTGGTAGAGCGCGGAGATGACGATCGTCTCTGGCCGGAGGTTTCGCGCAATCTCCCGCGCGACCTGCAGACCGACCATACCGCCACCACCGAGGAGCAGGACCCGTCGGGCGGGCCGGAACTCGGTCACGCGCGAACCTCTTCCCCTCTTTGGAGCCCCCATCGCTCGGTCACGCGCTCGTGTGTGAGCCATCTCTCACAGTCGAGCGCCGCCATGCACCCGGTCCCCGCAGCGGTCACCGCCTGTCTGTAGACGTGATCCGCCACGTCGCCGGAGGCGAAAACGCCCGGGACGCTGGTCACCGTCGAGCCGGGCTTCACCGTGATGTAGCCGCCGCCATCGAGATCGAGCTGTCCTCTGAAAGGCGCAGTATTCGGCGAGTGACCGATCGCGACGAAGAGACCCTGGGTGGGGAACTCCGACTTCTCCCCCGTCTCGAGGTTCTCGAGCTTCAGCGCGGTTACGCCGTTCTCCTTCGATCCGAGGACGTCGGTGACGACAGTGTTCCAGATGAACGAGATCTTGTCGTTGTTGAACGCGCGGTCCTGCATGATCTTCGACGCTCTCAGCTCCTCGCGCCGATGAATCACGGTGACCTTCGAGGCGAACTTCGTGAGAAACGTCGCTTCCTCCATCGCCGAGTCTCCGCCGCCAACGACGACGATCTCCTTTTCCTTGAAGAAGAACCCGTCGCAGGTCGCGCAGTAGGAGACGCCGAAGCCCTGCAGCGCCTTCTCGGAGTCGAGTCCGATCTGCTTGGCCGAAGCACCGGAAGCGATGATGACCGCTTCCGCCTCGTACTCCTTCTGGTCCGATTTGACCTTGAATGGACGCGACGAGAAGTCGACGCTCTCGACCTCTTCCATCAGAAACTTCGCGCCGAACCGCTCGGCCTGCGTCCGCATCAGATCCATCAGCTTCGGACCGAGAATCCCCTCGGGGAATCCGGGATAGTTCTCGACGTCGGTGGTGATGGTGAGCTGGCCACCCGGCTGCAACCCTTCGAGCACGGTCGCCTGAATGTTCGCCCGGCTCAGGTAGAGAGCGGCGGTACATCCGGCCGGACCCGAGCCGATGATCACGACTTTATGGTCGGTTTGATCCATGTTTCGATCGTTCCCTTCGATGACTGCTGTGATGGTGCGCGGGACGGGAAAGGCACACCAGAATCCGCGCGCCCGGATTGTATCAGTGAAGAGAGAAGAGAGGGTTTGAGGTTCGAGGTTCGAGGTTTGAGGTTCGAGGATTCGCCGGGAGGGATATCGTTGTGCGCAGTTCGATGAATCACCAAGTCCCCCCCGCGTCCACCTCTTCACCTCCAACCTCCAACCTCGAACCTCCAACCTGCAACCTCCCTGGGCTGGCCGGAATGCCTCCCGGCATGGAGAATTGAGCTGGTGATGAAGCGAAAGACATTCGAGAGCGTGGTCGAGAAGGCGCTCGCCGAGATACCGGAAGAATTTCGGTCTCACATCGACAACATCGCGATCGTCGTCGAGGACGAGCCTTCCCCGGCGGACCTCGAAGGTCTGGAGGACGAAGAGGGAGAGCTTCTCGGGATCTTTCGAGGAGAACCTCTGACGACCCGGAGCTGGGAAGCGCCGGCTGGTCCGTCGCACATTGCAATCTTTCGCGGTCCGATTCTCCGCTGCTGCGAGACCGAGGAGGAAGCGATCGCCGAGATCCGCGACACGGTCGTCCACGAGCTCGGTCACTATTTCGGGCTCGATGATCACGAAATGGACTACTAGTTAGAAGAGTGAAGAGTGAAGGGTGAAAAAGAAGAGTGAAACGGCTAAAACACGAGATCTGGCGGAACGGACTTTCGATTTCGCTCGTGACGTCGTGATTCTTTGCCGAGGCGACCGCCTCGTCTCGCGCTTGCTGAATCAAGCCTAATTACCGGGAGGGCGAAGCTCCTGCTGAGCCGCACCGTAGAACGCCGCCCGGAAGTCACCTGCAACCGATGCTCGATCAGCTGACTCTCGATCTTCCCTTGAACGAACTTTTTGCCATCTCGAAAGGGGGCGGCTCGGCAGGAGCCTCGCCCTCCCAGTGATCGCTGACATCGCGCAAGCGCGCTGCGGTGCGGCTCGGCCAGGTGCCGGTTGGAAACGGCGTACGGCCGGCTGGAACCTGGCGCTACACGCCCACCGGCAACCGGCAACTGGCAACCGGCAACTGCTTCTCTTCACTCTTCACTCTTCTTTTTCACTCTTCACCCTTCACTCTTCTTTCACTCTTCACTCTTCACTCTTCCTTACGGCTGGAGCGCGGTCGCTTCGTCGCCAGCCGCAAGGATCCGGACACGCTTGACGGTGGGGAGTGCGCGCAGCGTCGTCTCGATCGAGGCTCGGACCGCCTGCGCCCTGCACGATCCTCCGACGTTCGACATCCCGGAGCCGAAATCGGCAACGGCCGTGGAACCATCCACCGACACCGACGTGAGCGTCGCGCCCCTCGGCATCGGGTTGGTCACTCCCATCGTCTTCTCGTCTTCGGTCGGGCCGCGCATCAGTGCTTCGATGAGAAGCCGCGCCATCGCGACGCTCTTCGGGATCCGTCTCGTGACCGGCTCGACTCGCTGGCAATCAGTGCCATCACTGCGGGGGAAAAAGAGCTGGACGTCGATCGGCTCGATGTCGTTCTTGACGGCCACCGAATCGAGCAGACGCGGCTTGCCGTCCTTCGCCGAGTACTCGACCGCCTGGATCGAGAAGTCGCGCCCCGGGTCTCTCGTCAGCCAGAAGTCGAGACTGTATGGATTGAAGCTCCCTATCTCCCCTCGCGCCGTCGTGAAGGTCGACTCCACCTCCCGCCCGTCGGTTCCGACGATGCGGATCGAGACATTGTTCTCGAACGTGCGCGCGATCCCTTTGATACGCACGGGATTCTTCCGCAGTTCCTCTCCCTCCGAAGGCGCGGTGATCGGCTCCTGATCCGGGGCCGGAACCGACGTATCCATCGTCGCATCGGCGACGCTCGTCGTCGTCGCAGCCCTCGTCGCGGTCGACGCGTCAGGATCGGAAAGATCGCTCCCCTCGGTACAGGCAACGAGAAAGAGTGTGAGAAGGAGACTTCGAGTTGTCTTCACGACTCCTTGCCGTGCAATGGAGCTGCCGCTTCATGGGCGGTCCGGCCGCGGCTTCCGTATCAAAGGACTGAGCGCGCTGCTGGACGGCCCCGAACCAACGCCCGGCGCGCCAGTCTCCTCCAGAGGGCGGTCCTTTCGAGGGACCCGGCGTCTCGCCACGAGGCGCAGGTTCCTCGACCGGGCCGCCCGGTTGTGGCATGCCTTTCCGGGCCTCCTCTGCTTCCTCACCGTCTCTCCCTGTAAAATGCGCCACGCCATCGCCGAAATCGAGCGATCTCCCTTCCAATGACAGAAAAGCCCGAGCCACCGGACTCCCCCGAATCGACCGAAGCGGACCTCATCCGCGTCCGCCGCGCGAAGCTCGAGCAGATCCGCGCGCTCGGGATCGATCCATGGCCTACGACCGTCGATGCCGACACGCGGATCGGATCGATCATCGAGCAACACTCGGAAAAATCACTCGAAGAGCTCGAGGCGGAAAACAGCGTCGTCGCGATCGCCGGTCGCATCACCGCCGTGCGCGACCACGGCAAGACGATGTTCCTCACGGTCAACGAGGGGGAGGCGAAGCTTCAGATCTACGTTCGGAAGGATGAGATCGAGGAGAAGGAATGGGAGCTCGTCCGCCTGCTCGATACCGGCGACTGGATCGAGGTTCACGGCCCCGTCTTCCGCACGAAGAAAGGGGAGCTTTCGGTGCGCGCGTCGTCGGTTCGCTTCCTCGCGAAGTCGCTCCGCCCGCTGCCGGAGAAGTGGCATGGGCTGACCGACGTCGAACAGCGTTACCGGCAGCGCTATCTCGATCTGGCGGTGAACGAAGACTCCCGCCAGGTCTTCATCACACGTGCGGCGATCATCCGCTACATCCGCAACTTCTTCGACGCGCGCGGCTACGTCGAGGTCGAGACGCCGATGATGGTGCCGCTCGCCGGTGGCGCAGCGGCCCGCCCCTTCGTCACCCATCACAATACCCTCGATCTCGATCTCTACCTGCGAATCGCGCCGGAGCTCTACCTGAAACGGCTGATCGTCGGCGGGCTCCAGCGCGTCTACGAGATCAACCGGAACTTCCGCAATGAGGGAATCTCCACCCAGCATAATCCGGAGTTCACGATGCTCGAGTTCTACGAGGCATTCTCCGACTACCGGAAGCTGATGGATCTCACTGCCGAGCTCCTCACCGGGCTCGTCACCGCGGTGACCGGAAGCCCGAAGGTCGTCTGGAAGGAGATGGAGATCGATTTCTCGCGACCTTTCGAGCGATTGACGATGCGGCAGGCCGTTCTCCGCTACGCCGGCGAGCGAGGGCTCGAGATCGCCCCCTCCGATCTCGAGGACCGCGACGCTCTCGTCCGGCTCGTCCGGAGCCTCGGCGCACACACGCACATGCGACCCGACGGGACGGAGGGTCCGGGCTGGGAGAAACCATCCGGGGTCGGCTCGTGGAACGAGGGGAAGCTGCTCGCCGAGCTCTTTGAAGCAGTGGCCGAGCCTCATCTGATCCAGCCGACGTTCATCATCGATTTTCCGGTGGAGGTCTCACCGCTGTCGAAGCAGAGCCCGGACAACCCGCGGGTCGTCGAGAGATTCGAGCTGTTCGTCGGAGGGATGGAGATCGCCAACGCCTTTTCCGAGCTCAACGATCCGGACGAGCAGGATCGCCGGTTCCGCCAGCAGCTCACCGAGCGCGAAGGTGGAGACGATGAAGCGCACCAGCTCGACGAGGACTACGTCCGCGCGCTCGAGTTCGGCATGCCTCCGACCGGAGGTGAAGGCATCGGAATCGACCGCCTGACGATGATTCTCACCGGTTCCCCCTCCATCCGCGACGTGATCCTCTTTCCTCTTCTGAGGCCGAAGAGCGGATGAGCAACTTCGAGCTCGGGGTCGCGCTCCGCTTCCTGAGGATGGCCGGTCGTCAGGCGCACACCGCGTTCCTTTCGATCATCAGCATCCTCGGAATCGCCGTCGGAGTCGCGACGCTGATCATCTCGCTCGCCACGCTGTCGGGGCTGCAGAATCAGATCCGCGACCGGCTTCGTGACACCACACCTCACCTGACCATCGAGCCCGCGGAGGGAGGGTGGATCGACGAGGTCGACGAGCTGCGTGAGGCGCTCCGGCAATGGCCGATCGTCGAGCTTCGCCCCACGATCTCGGGGACCGCATGGGCATCCGACGTCGGAGGCATGCGCGGCCGACCCGCGATGGTCACCTCCCGCACTTCGAGCGAGATCGCCGATGAGGAGGACGCGAATCGCAGCCTCACCCTCTCCCCATCGCTCGCCAGCGTGCTCGGCGTGCAGACGGGCGAGGAGATCATTCTCGTCTCCCCTCGTACACGCCTGACGCCATTCGGGATTCAGCCGCTGTTCCGGACCTACGCGGTAGAGTCGGTGTCGATGATGCCTGCCAACGGCGAGACTCCGGGCGTGATGATGAGTTTCGAGGAAGCCTCCTCCTTTTTCGGAACCGAAGGGGGGCCGACGTCGATCGAAGTGAGGGCGACGCCGGAGCTGGGGAACGAGATCCGCGACACGCTCGAAGCCCGGTTTCCCCGGCTGCGCTTCAGGAGCTGGGAGGATATGAACCGGCCGCTGTTTCTCGCGCTCCGGCTGGAGAAGGTCGTCATGTTCGCGACGATCTCGCTGATCGTTCTCGTCGCCGCGCTGAATCTCGTATCGTCGCTCGCGATGATCATCGTCGAGAAGAAAAAGCAGGTCGGCATCCTCTCGACACTCGGAGCATCCCGCCGGTCGATCGGCCTGGTCTTTCTCTACCTCGGACTCTTCATCGGTCTGACCGGTACGATCCTCGGAGACGTGATCGGACTCAGCTTCTCCTGGGCCGCGGACCGCTGGGGACTCGTGCCGCTCCCGAGCTCGGTGTACGACGCGACGAGTCTCCCTTTCCGGATCGATCCGGCCGACGTTCTCGGAGTCAACGCCGTCGCAATCGTCCTCGCGGTCCTCACGACGCTCTACCCTGCCTGGGTCGCGTCATCGCTCGATCCGGTCAACGCCATCAGGGAGGAATGATTGATTCTCTCGTTCGACAGCTCGCTCCCTTCGATGTCCGTAGCCCTGGTCGATGACCGGACCGCGATTGCGTCGATCATTCTCGAAGGCAAGCGCTCGCGAAACGAAAAACTGCTCCCCGCGATCGATTTTCTCCTTCGCGAATCGGGACGCGAAATGAAGGATGTAGGTTCGATCGTCGTGACACGGGGCCCGGGCTCGTTCACAGGTGTGCGGATCGGACTCGCCACGGCTCAGGGTCTCGCACTCTCGACCGGTGCTTCGATCATCGCGCCGGGAACGCATGACGGTTTCGCCTACGAGGCGGAGCGCGTAGCCGTCATCGGAGATGCCGGACGGGACGAGGTCTATCTCAGCAGATACGAAGGGGGAGCAAAGGACGGCGAGACCTCGATCGTCCCGGCGGATGCGGTCGACTCGCTGCCGGACGACGTCACGATCGTCAGGATCGATCAGATCTGTCGCGAACGGAACGTTGCCCTTCTCTGCGCGTTCCGGGCGATCGACGCGAACCTCGAACCGGGCGAGACGTTCCCTCTTTACGTACGCGCGAGCGCCGCCGAGGAGAAGCTGCGGAATGGCTCCGGCTGAGCTGAGGATTCGGGACGCCCGTCCCGAGGATCTCGCGGAGATCACCCGTCTGGAAGCGATCTGCTTCCCGAGCCCCTGGCCGCGGCAGTTCTTCGAGTCGGAGCTCGTTGCGCCGGGGCGGTTTTCCCGCGTCGTCGATTCCGGCGATGCGCTCGTCGGATATCTCTTCGCGATGATCGTCTTCGATGAACTGCACGTCAACAAGCTCGGCGTCTCACC
Source organism: Acidobacteriota bacterium (assembly GCA_019347945.1). Taxonomy (NCBI): domain Bacteria; kingdom Pseudomonadati; phylum Acidobacteriota; species Acidobacteriota bacterium. The sequence continues at coordinate 56,132 of JAHWKK010000016.1, forward strand.
GCTCCATCGGAGAAACGGGATCGGAACGCATCTGATGGAAGACGCGCTGCGGAGAGCGGCCGAGTCGAACGTAAAGACCGTCTGGCTCGAGCTGAGAGCGAGCAACCTCGAGGGACGCGCGTTTTACGAACGGCTCGAGTTCAGTCACGAGTACACGAGACCGAACTACTACACGAACGGCGAAACGGCGCTGATCATGGTGCGGCGCCTGGGCGATTCATGAGCGTAGGCGACGCCGCGCCACGTGCGCGATGGCGGAGCGCGCTCCCGTGGATCTTCGCTCTCGGCTGGGCCGGCTGGGGCATGACCGCGCTCGACCAGTACGGCCCCAACTGGGATGAGTCGCTCGGCGATCTCTTCTTCGGCCAGCGCTACGTCTCCTTCTGGACATCCTTCGACGGCCGGTACCTCGACTTCGTGAGCGATCCCTACGGGGAGAGCGTCGTACCCGATCTCCGCTCGAGCCCGCTACGGATCGCTCCGCATCAGCACTACCCCGTCATGGCAACCGGAGCGATGGCGTTCGTCAGTCTGGTCCGGCCGGCTGGATTGTTCGCGAGCTCGTTCGACGCCGTGCACGCGTTCGTCCTTCTGGTCGCCGCGCTGCTGATCGTCGCGATGTTCCGCTGGGTTGAGCGACATGCGGGGATGGTCGCGGCGTCCTCGGCGGTGCTCCTTCTCATGCTCTCGCCACGGGTCGCGTATCACTCGCTCGTCAACCTGAAGGACTTCGGTGAGATGGCGCTTTTCGCACTCACCCTCTTCATTCTCTACGACGCGATCGAGCGAGGCTCGGCGAAGGGACTCATCGCCGGCGGAGTCGTGTGGGGACTCGCGCTCGGCACGAAGGCGAATGCGCTCTTCATCCTCCCGATCATCGTCGTGTGGCTCTTCACGAGGGGCGTTCCCGCGAGCTGGCGCGAGCGGAAGCGCGGTATGGTGATGCTCGCGTTCCTCTGGCCGATCATCGGGGCCGTCACGTTCTTCGTCACCTGGCCGTGGCTCTGGCCCGATCCCGTGCGGCGGCTCGGTGCGCATCTCGATTACATCTTCATTCGAGGAGGCTCGGGGGCGGGCGCGAGCGACGCGCCGGCGGCCCTGATGATTCTGCTGACCTCCGTCCCGGTGACGCTGGCGCTCGCGCTCGGCGGCGCTGTGATCACCACGCGGAGAGCGGCGAGGCGCGATTCATTTGCACTTTTCGTTCTCGTCTGGATGTTCGTCGTCCTCGTACGCGCCGTGGCCGGAACGAACTTCGACGGCATTCGCCACTTCCTCGAGCTTTTCCCGGCGATCGCCATCCTCGCAGGACTCGCCGTCGCGTGGGTCGTCGATCGGATCCCCCGAGGCTCGGCGAGGCGCAACGGTGCGGTGGCGGTGCTCGTCGTCGCGCTCGCAGCGCTGCCGTCGCTGGTGGCGCTCGCCAGAAGCCATCCGTTCGAAGCGACCTGGTGGAACGTCTTCGCCGGCGGTTATCGCGGAGCGGTCGAGCGGCAACTTCCGCAGGCGTCGGATTACTGGGCGACCTCGCACCGGCTCGGGATCGAGTGGCTCAACGCGCATGCGGAACCGGATGCCGTGCTGGTGGTGCCGATCGCCGAGCACACCGTACGGCTCGCGGCGCCCGAGATGCTCCGTTCCGACATCGAGCTCGTCCACACGACGCGGTTCTGGACCGAGCAGCTGCCAGATGGAGTGCTCGAAGGTGTGGAGGCGATTGCGAGGCGGCGTCCGACGTATGGGATGACGATCACACGGCGGGACTGGTGGAATCCGCTCGCGCAGAAGATCGCCGACTCCCCCCGTGTCGCGGAGTGGCGACACGACGGCGAGCCGGTGCTGATCATCTCGAGGCTGTAGCTGACCGGGCGCGGGATACGACCTTTCGGAGCCCGGGAACGCCGCGTCACTGCTTCTGTCGCTTCGGCTTTCCTCCGGGTCGGGACTCCAGCGGGTACTGAATGAAGGTCCCGTTCTCGTAGATGATGTCGGCCTCCCAGTTCAGCATCGCGCGCTGTTCAGTCACCCGCTCCCTGGAGATCATGTCGCTGTCCCATTCGAGCTGACCATCGGAACCGCTGCTCACGACGCGGTAATGCATTCCATCCTCGGATACGGAGTAGTGGAACGGGTTTCCCCATCGGTCCTCGTGCGACATTCCCTTTATGTACGTCGGGCTCAGCAGCAGCGCCAGCTCTTCGACCGAACCGGCAGCGGGATAGCGTCCGTGATCGACGGCCCAGGCTTCCGTCGCAGTTGCGATGGAACGCATGTCGGCCATCGTCCAACGGGCTCGCTGACGGTCGGTGCGCACCGCTTCCTCCGCTTTCGGCACGGCTCCCACGGACGCCCTCCGAAAAATCCCGGAAGGGTGCGTCAGCCAGCCGGCGGTCAGTTCCGGCAGAAGGGCAGCGGTCGTGACTCCTGAATCCGATTTCAGGAACGCGACGAGCTCGCGTAGTTCGGCCGTCGAATAGGTTCGATCGAGCAACGGCCGGATCACCTCTTTCTCGATTTCCCGGGTGCTGAGGTCTCTCTTCAGGATTTCCCGATACGCATCCTGGAAGCGTCTCTGCTGTTCGACATTGGCCTCATATCCCGCCAACTCCTCCTCGGTCATTCTGCTCAGCCTCTCCTCCGGAATCTCGAATCGGTAGAGATCGCGAGTCGTGATGTCGACGATCGAATGAACGAGTCGCTCGACGCCGATCAGGGCAATCGCTTCGTCGAGAAGCTGGTCGCGCGAGGGCTCGTCGCCCAGAGCCGCCGTCGGCAGGAACATCGCGACCACGATGAGGACCGCAAAGAGAGCGCGCATGGTTTCCCTCCGTCGAACTCGGTTTGATCCGAGTATACAAGGCTCAACCTGTCCGCTGGTCCATAGACACCCCGCGTCGAGCTCCCGTATTTGTAAACGTGCAACTGTGGAAACAGCTCGTCCTCGTCTTCGCCACGATCATCGCGACCGGTCCGGCCACTGCAGCCGCATCGCTCGCGCCACCGCTCGATCCGGCGCCGCTGGGCGAACAGGTCGGTACCGGTCGTGGGGTCGCGGTCGTAGGGCTCGACCAGACGATGCTCTCCATCTTCGCGTTTCCCGCCGGACTCCGCGAACCCGATTTCTTCTACGCGCGGGCGCATTCTGCCTCCGGCGAGCTCGCGGGGCCGCCTGAATTCGTCGGCTCCGGGTATCACGCCGCCGCAGCCAGCGCGCGCAACACCGCGGTCGTGGTGTGGGCCGACGACGGTGTTCTGGCTGCCGTCGTCGATCACAACGGCCGCACACTCTTCGGACCCGTCAGGGTCCCAGAGGGTCGGGCGCAGACCACTGTCTTCGTCCCCGGCATCGACTCGGTCTTCGCCGCGCCGCTGAACGGCGGATGGGTCATCATCTGGAACGAGAACCGGTTCGTCGACGATCATCCGGAACCGCGCATCGCGGCCACGGCGAAGCGCGTGGTGGTGTCGCACGATCTTGCCATCGTCTCGCCGACACGAGAGATCATTTCGTCCGGCGAGGTCTACCAGGTCCTGAACGTGGGCGACGGTCTCGTGATCACCGGTTGCGATCCTAATCCGTTCATCGCCCGCATCTCCGGAGACGACCTGATCGATCGAAGACCCTTCGAGGGAAGTCGTCTCGCGTACAACGGCAGCCTCATTGCTGCCGTCCGGTCTTCAATCGGAGGGTTCTCATTCACGACCCTCTCCCCCGCGACTCTGGAGACCCGTCATAGCCGGCACATCGAGTGGCCGGAAAGCACTCGCATCGAGCTCTCCTGGAACGGCTATGAATGGGTAGTAGTTTCGCGAATCGACCATCCCCTTGAATGGTCTCTCGGCCGCCTCTCTGAAGACGGCGTGCTTCTCCAATCGTCGCCGGTCGAGATCGAGCCCGTGGAACACCTCGCGTACGTTCACGGAGCCCTGTGGGGCCTGAGCCCTCTGAGAAACCACCCGGCTCATCTCTTTCGTTTCGAAAGCGGAACCTTCGAGCGCCGCGCGCTCCTCTCCGTACGAGCCAGCGACACATGGTTTGTCGGGCTGCAACCGTTGAGCTCCGGCAATCGACTGTTGGCGTATCAGCTTCAGGGCGAAATCGTGACCACTCTCGTCACACCCGCGGGAGACGTCGTTGGTATCGACCTGTCGCTCGGAAAACCGAGAGCCGTCACCTTCGATGTACATCGCGAGTTTCTCTATTCAGCCGCCACCTATGATGGAGGCGAAACGCTCGTCGTCCGCAAGTACGATCGGACGGGTCGCGTTCCGGAACTGCTCGCCACTCGAGAGCTCGACGCGGGCGGACTCGTCAACCGGATCCTCATCGACGCTGGAGAGAAAGGTCTGATCGCGAGATTCAGCGTCGGGGCGATCGGCGAAGAGCGGCAGCTGCGACTGGCCCGCCTCGACGCAAACCTCGATCTCATCGCCGAACGATCTCTCGACCCCGATCTGCAATGGGGCGCACTCGCTCTGCTCGGCGACCGAACGGTTCTCCTCTTCTCCGATTTCGACCAATGGATCGAGATCCTCGATCGCAACCTCGACCCGGTACGGCCGGCACGCCCGATCGTTCCCCGATGGGCTAACCCGTACCCGTTGCTCTCGGCCTCGGCCGACGAAAGTCGCCTCCTTCTCGTCTGGATCAACAACAACGACCACGTCCGAACCGTCGCAGTGGATCGTGACGGCGAAATCGTCAACGGTGCTGATGGCGGTGAAGTCGTCGCGCTGGGAGGCGCCTGGGATAGCTCGCTGACCGCCGAGGCCCGGCCCGACGGGTGGCAGCTCAGCTGGATTTCGGCTGACTCCTTTTCATGTGAGCTCGAGCGCTCGATCCACCGCATACGCGTCGATGCCGACGGAAAGCTCGTCACGCCCTTTCCTCACGAACCCGTCTACCGGTTCGTGCAGCTCGTCGCGAACGAGATGATCTGCGATGCGAGCTCGCTAATTCTCAGCGCAGACGGCTCAGCGGTCGGGTACTCGATCCACCAATTCGATTCTCCCTGGAGTGGAGCGCGGCGCTTCGTCCTTCATCTTTCCGCCCATCGGGCCCGTCCCAGTATCCGAAGATAGTCTTCGCTGCCCACGGCGACGATCGACGCTCATTCCTCGGTCGCCGCGGCGCTTTCCCACCTCTCACTCGATCGCCCCCTCTCCGCTGTCAGCTCACCATCGGTCCCCCGCGGCCGTCGAGGCCAGGCTCCTGCCTGATCTCACGGCGCGCTCCGCGCGCTGCGGGAGGGTGGAATGAGGACGCGCCGCACGAGCGACGCGTCAACGGCCGCGTGGAACGCGGCGGTCCTCTCGGCCTGTCCATCTGAATTGCAAATCACTCATTCCGAGACTGGACCGCCAAGGGTTTCCCGTAGTGCAGGCTTGCAGCCCGCACCGCGGTTGGTACCGTATGATTCGTTCGGTATGGCCGATCACCCGGATGTTGCCAGCTCTGATCCGACGGTTGCGCGGACTTCGGCGCCAGCCTCCGGTGCCTCCGAGCGGTTCTCCCCCGGGGATCTCCTCGATGAACGGTACCGGATCGTGGCGCTTCTCGGCCGGGGCGGAATGGGTGAGGTGTACCGCGCCGAAGACCTCAAGCTCGGCCAGCAGGTCGCGCTGAAGTTTCTGCCGCGCAACACCCTCGGTTCCGCCGCTCTCGAGCGGCTCTATGGCGAAGTACGCCTCGGCCGCCGCGTCTCGCATCCCAACGTCTGCCGTCTTTACGACATCGGCGAGTGGCAGGGCCATCACTTCGTGACGATGGAGTACATCGACGGCGAGGATCTCGCGTCTCTTCTCCGACGGATCGGAAAGCTTCCTCGCGAGAAGGCCATCGAGCTCGCCCGCGACATCTGTGCGGGCCTCGCCGCGGCGCACGGACTCGGGGTGGTCCATCGCGATCTCAAGCCGGCCAATATCATGGTCGACGGCCGCGGAAACGCGATCATCACCGACTTCGGGCTCGCCGCGCTCGCGACGGATCTCGAGGAGCGCGAGGAGCTCGCGGGAACACCCGCGTACATGGCGCCGGAACAGCTCGCCGGACAACCTGCGACCACGAAGACCGATCTCTATGCGCTCGGGCTGGTCCTCTACGAGATGTTCACCGGCCGCCGCCGGTTCGAGGGGCGGTCGGTCGAGGAGATACGAGGACTTCATCGAAGCTCCGACTCGGCGAGCATTTCGCGGGACACGAAATCGATCGATCCGGTCATCCAGCAGGTTGTGATGCGATGCATCGAGCCGAAGCCCGAAGATCGACCGAGCTCGATTCACGCGGTGATCGCGGCACTTCCCGGCGGAGATCCCCTCCAGGCCGCACTCGAGGCAGGCGAGACGCCCTCTCCCGAGATGGTCGCGGCGGCGGGCGCGAGCGGAGAGCTCGCGCCGGTCATCGGGATTCCTCTGCTCGTCCTTGCGATCGGCTTGATCGTGTTCCTCGTACTGGGTGAGTCGCGGTTCGAGATCACGGGAGTCCGGCCGTTCCCCAAACATCCGAGAGTGCTCGAGCATGAGGCAAGGCAGATTCTCGAGGCGACCGGGCATTCGCGCGAGCCTGCGGACAGGATCTGGCTCTTCGTGACCGACGATGATTTCTTCTTCGGCTGGAATGCAGAAAACCCCGACGTCGACGCCGCGACTGTGAATCCCTCTCCGATTCAGTTCGTCTATCGGGAGAGTCCGGAAGAGCTGATGCCGCTCGCCGGCTGGGGTGGCGATCGACGCGCCATTCCTCATGATCCTCCGCACACCGAGCCCGGAATGGCGAGGGTCTACCTCTCTCCGGAGGGGCTTCTCTCGAACCTCGTCGTGGTCCCGTCGGCCGGGATGATCGGACAGGAGGAGCAAGAGGTCGACTGGCGGATGCTGTTCGACCGGGCAGGGCTCGATTTCGATTCAGCCACCGAGATTCCGCTCGATCGGACTGCACCGGTGGATACCGACGAAAAACGTGCGTGGAGAACCTCGTCGACAAACGACCCGACGAACGTCGTGGATGTCGTCGGGGGCTCATTCGCCGGCCGCGCGGTCTGGTTCGAGGTGATTCCCCCATGGCGCGAGACGATCGGGTATGACCGCCGGCCATCCTTTTTCACGGAGTCGAGGATCGGCGACGTGATCGTCACGCTCGCCATCATCACGGTCGTTCTCGTCGGGCTCTGGGTTGCCCGTCGAAATCTGCGACGAGGGCGCGGAGACCGGACCGGAGCGGTTCGGCTTGCCACGACGATCTTCGTTCTCCTGGCTACCTCCTCGATCCTACGCGCGGATCACAGCATCTCGATCACGATAGAGTGGCGATTGATCGTCGATCTGGTCGCGCTGGCGCTGTTTCGCGCCGTGGTGATCGCCGTGATCTACCTCGCCCTCGAACCCTATCTGCGACGGAAGTGGCCGACGCTCCTCGTTTCGTGGAGCAGGCTTCTGGCGAAGAGGTTTACCGACCCGCTGGTCGGGAGAGACGTCTTTCTCGGTACGGTGGCGAGTCTGGTCGCCAGCGGGCTCTACGTCGCAAGCAGGATTCTGCCGGGCGGGCCGTTGGCGATCGAAAGCGGCGGCTACGGATCGACCCTTTCGTCGGCGCGGCAGGCCCTCGCCGTGCTGCTCAATATTTTCGTTTCAAGTGTTCTCCCCACCCTGGTCTTTGCGGCGATCATGGTAGGAATCGCAATCCTTTTCAGGAAGCGCATCTTCGGGATGATCGGGATCTACCTGATGATGATGGTGATCACCCTGGCGGGGGGTTTCGACGGCCCGATTCAGCTCATCGCCTCTCTTCTGATCAATTTCGTAGCGGTGTTGATTCTGGGGCGGCTGGGTCTGCTGGCCACATTCGTCTATTTCAGCGTGGGGGGACTCTTCGCGATTCCGATGACCTTCGACACCTCCCGCTTTTTCTTCGCCACGTCGATGATTCCGGTCGCGTTCATCCTGCTGCTCCTCCTCTACGGGTTCTTCGTCTCACTCGGAAGCCGATCGCTGATCCCCCAGACCGACGCATAGCTCCCGGACGCAACCCACGGGCATAACCCTCCGCCGCCGGGCGTTTCGCTTCCCCGGTTGCGCCCCTAGCTCAATTGGATAGAGCATCAGACTTCGGATCTGAGGGTTGGGGGTTCGAGTCCCTCGGGGCGCGCCAATCCCTCCCCTTCGCCTCGATCATCGAGCAGATGTTGCATTTTGACTGCTAAGAATGCATATTGAATGCATGAGTGTGCAGATTACTATCCGGGACGTACCTGTCGATGTGAAAGATGAGCTCGCGGCCCGAGCCGCAAAACGCGGCTGGTCGATGCAGGAGTACCTTAGGAGCGAGCTCGTGAGAATCGCGACGCGACCAGCGGTCGAGACTGTACTTGCGCGGATCCGCGAGCGAAAAACCGCCACCGGAACGCGGCTCGACACCGAGCGGATCCTCCAGATTCGCGACGACGACCGCCGGTGACCGCGATCGTCGATGCATCGGTTCTCGTCGCAGCGGTATCGGATTCCGGCCCGACGGGCGAGTGGGCCGAGGATGTCGTCGCGGGGCCGCTCATTGCTCCCGACCTTGCTCTGGTGGAAGCTACCAACATTCTCCGACGCTTCGAAATGACCGGGCTGCTCGAGTCGCTGGAGGCATCGGAGGCCGCGCGCGATCTGCTGGATCTGGACATCGAGGTCGTACCCTTCCTCCCGTTCGCAAATCGGATCTGGGATCTTCGGCGATCGCTGACGGCCTACGACGCGTGGTACGTGGCGATCGCCGAGGAGATGGATCTGCCGCTCGCGACACTCGATGGAAAACTCGCGGCGGCAAACGGGCCGACCTGCCGGTTCGTCACGCCCTGATAAGGATTTGAGGATGTAAGGGTTTGAGAATGTAAGTTCTTCAGGATGTTGGAATGTTGTACCGGCCCGGGACGAGCAAACACTCGTCATCCTAGAAGCAACTGGCCGACGCAACGCGCCGGTGAAACGGCAATGAACGCGAGAGCGCCGGAGAAAGGGCGACGTTGGGTCGGCGCTTCGCTGGGCCTGGCTGTACTCACTCTGGAGGTCCCTTCGGTTCCCCCCGCCCCTCACCCCTCAGGGCAGGCTCCTCGCCTGCCCACCCGCAGGTATGCCGAGTCGAGACAATGCGCAAGCTCGCCACCCGCTCGGGACGACGGGGCGGGGAGAGGGGTGGTTTGAGGTTTCAATCCGGCGTGTGGTCCGTCGCAACCTGCAGCATTCGAAACCAGACGTCGGGACCATGCGGTCACGTCACGGATCCCCCCACCCCCGTCGTCCCGAGCGGGTGGTCGGGCGGGAAAGCGAGGAGCCTGCCCTGAGGGGTGATGGGTGGGGGAAACCGAAGGGATCTCTCATGAAAGTACAGTCAGACCAAGCGGAGCGCTGACCGTCAGTTTCGCCCCCGCCAGGCGCCTCATTCCGGCACCCCTTGCCGCGCCGCTCACGTGCGATATCCTGAACTGAACGGAGGTGACACATGATTCATCAGCTCTTTCTCGCGGTACTTTTCACCTTCAACCCCCCCGCCGACCCGGCCGACCTCACCGGTGCATGGCAGTCGGTCGACGATTCGGGAAACATCTCGACGCTCATCATGACCGACGGTCATTTCTCGGTCGCGGTTTACAAAACTGACCCGAACGAGTTCGTCTCGACGCGCGGAGGAAAATGGACGATGGCACGAGAGGGCGTCGCCGAGACAACTTACGAGTACCACACGGCAGATCCGGAGATGGTCGGTACGACACATGAGGTTCCGTTCAGCATCCGCGGGGACGAGCTCATGACCCGGGATGTCCGCTGGACCCGGATCGATGATGGCACGCCCGGCGACCTCGAAGGCGCATGGCTGATCACCGGTCAGAAACGCGACGGGGAGATCAGAACGCGCACCCCAGGCGCGCGCCGCACGATGAAGATCCTATCGGGGACGCGGTTCCAGTGGATCGCGTTCAACGTCGACACGAAGGAGTTCTTCGGTACGGGCGGCGGAACCTACACGACCGAGAACGGCCGCTACGTCGAGAACATCGAGTTCTTTTCGCGCGACAATGCGAGGGCCGGAATGAGCCTCGAGTTCGGCTACGACCTCGTCGACGGCGTCTGGCACCACGAGGGAAAGAGCACCGCGGGCAATCCGATGTACGAGCTGTGGACGCCCCGATCGGTCCTCGGAATCTGATCGAGCCCAACCAGGCGAGGCGCGCTAGTCGAAGCCAATGAAGTTAGGCTCGGGGACGAGCATCACCCCGAATGTCTGGTCGACTTTTTCCCCGATCCGCTCGGCGAGCTCCCTCACCTGCCGGGCGGTTCCGTCACCGCGGTTGACGATCGCGAGTACGTGCTTCGAGGAGAGACCGACGCCGCGGTAGCGCATCCCCTTCTCGAAGCCGGCGTGGTCGATCAGCCACGCGGCCGACAACTTCACCGAGCCGTCGTCGCCCGGAAAGGCGGGGATTCCGGCGTCGTCACCGACGACTGAGCGGGCACGCGCGACGAACCTCTCGTAATCCTCCGGGCTCAGGATCGGATTCGTGAAAAACGAGCCCGCGCTGACCGAATCGGGATCGGCGGGATCGACGACCATCCCCTTTCCTCTTCGAATTCTCAGCACCGTCGAGCGAACGTCCCCCAGCGTCGGCGACTCCCCCGCTTCTCTCTCCAGCTCCGGATAGCGGATCGTCGGTTCCCCGCCCGCGACGAGCGCGTAGCTGACCGATGTGATGGCAAAACGCCCCTTGTCGCGCCCTTTGAACCGGCTGTCGCGATAGCCGAAATCGCACTCCTCGTTCGTGAAGCTGACCGGCTCGAGCGTTTCGACGTCGATCGCGCGAACCTCGACCAGCGTTTCGGAGACTTCCTGTCCGTAGGCGCCGACATTCTGCATCGGCGTCGCCCCGACACAGCCCGGGATGCCCGAAAGGCACTCGAATCCCGCAAAATCTCTTTCGACCGTCTCCGCGACGAGATCGTCCCAGTCGACCCCGGCTCCGGCGATGACGAGCACACGATCATCGACGCGCTCGTAGGAAACTCCGCCGATCGCGATCCTGATGACGAGTCCGTCGAATCCGGCGTCGGAGACGAGCATGTTGGATCCTCCTCCGAGGAGAAGGAACTTCATGTCGTTGTCCCGGGCCCACTGGAGTGCGGCCCGGAGATCCCCTTCGTCGGAAACCTCGACGTAGCGCCGGGCGGGACCACCGATGCGCAGAGTCGTCATCGGAGCGAGAGGAACGTTCTCGCGAATGGTGAATTCGATCGGGTTCATAGCGGTGGTCACGGCGCGGCTGGATGCAAACGGCGTGACGAGGAACGGAAACCTGGAAAGAGAGTGGCCACGTCAGAGATGTCCGACGCGTCCGACTCGCTCCACACTCATTCTTCCTTCTTCGCGTCTTCCCACAGAGCGACGACGCCACCGCTCGGATCCTCGATCATCGCGTATCGTCCCATCTCCCCCATCTGCCTCGGGTCGCTTCTGATCCGGCCACCCCGCTTCTGGCAGGTCTCCAGACTCTCGTCGAGATTCTCGACGACGATGTATGGGAGCCACCCCTTCGGGAGGTCGGCGTTCGCGCCCCTCCGATGACAGACGCCCGCCACTGCCCCGGCCTCCGACTTCATCACGTAATCGGAGTAGTCCCCCATCGAAAGCGCCTCGGGGGTCCACCCGACGACCGACTGGTAGAAGTCGCGGAGACCGTCCGCGTTGTCGACTGTGATGTCCAGCCATCCGATGGTGCCGACTCTCGAGCTCATGACATGGTCCTCCGTTCCCCTCGGATTCTATCGCGCACGTCTGCTGCAGGTCGCGAGCCGCCGGTAAGTGAGATATCCTCCGCCGACCAACGACCACCGCCCATGGACAAGCGAAGGTACTGGAGACTCAACAAGCTTCTGATCGCCGGACTGCTCACCGTCTGGGGAGTGGTCTCGTTCGGCTTCTCGATTCTTTTCGCCGAGCCGCTGTCGCACGCGACGGTCGGCCGGCTTCCGATGAGCTTCTGGTGGGCGCAGCAGGGGGCGATGATCGTTTTCGTCGCGCTCATCTTCATCTACGCGATCGTGATGGACCGGCTCGATGCCCGGCTGGATCGCCCCGTCGAGCCGCCGGCGAACGAGGAGAACGTCCCGTGAGCGTCGAAGTCTGGACGATCTCGCTCGTCGTCATCACCTTCGCGGCCTACCTGTGGCTCGGGTGGTCGAACCGGGTCCGCGACACGCGCGGGTTCTATGTCGCGGGTCAGGGGATTCCGGCGGTATTCAACGGCGCGGCCACCGCTGCCGACTGGATGTCGGCCGCATCGTTCATCTCGATGGCCGGAATGATCTCGTTCATGGGCTTCGATGGGACGGTCTATCTGCTCGGATGGACGGGCGGCTACGTTCTGCTCGCGCTCCTGCTCGCACCGTATCTCCGGAGGTTCGGCAAATTCACGGTGCCGGACTTCGTCGGCGATCGCTACGATTCGGGAACCGCGCGCGTCGTCGCCGCGATCGCCGCGATCTTCATCTCCCTGACGTACGTCGCCGGTCAGATGCGCGGCGTCGGAATCGTCTTCTCCCGTTTTCTGAACGTCGAGATCTGGCTGGGTGTCGTCATCGGCATGACTGTCGTCGCCTTTTTCGCAATCCTCGGAGGAATGAAGGGAATCACCTGGACGCAGGTCGTACAGTACGGCGTGCTCATCGTCGCGTACCTGATTCCCGCGGCGGCGATCGCCTGGCTTCTGACGGGCAATCCGATTCCGCAGCTCTCCTTCACCTTCAGCGACATCGTCCCGCGGCTGAACGACATTCAGGTCGATCTCGGGTTCGCCGAGTACACGCAGCCGTTCACGACACGTTCGCAGATGGACGTCTTCTGCATCACGCTCGCGCTGATGGCCGGGACCGCGGGATTGCCGCACATTCTGATCCGCTTCTACACGGTTCCGAATGTCCGTGCGGCGCGCTATTCCGCGGGATGGGCTCTGCTGTTCATCGCGCTTCTCTACACGACCGCCCCTGCGCTCGCGGCCTTCGCGCGCTACAACCTGATCAATGAGCTCCACGGTGTGCCGATCGAGCAGGCGCGCTCGCTCGACTGGGTGTCGAAGTGGGAGACGACGGGGCTTCTCGGGATCGACGACAAGAATGGCAACGGGATCGTCGAGATGTCGCCCGATCCGGCGACGAGCGAGCTCTCGATCGATCGCGACATCATCGTCCTGTCGACACCGGAGGTGGCGCGGCTCTCGCCCTGGGTGGTCGCGATCGTGGCCGCGGGAGGGCTCGCCGCCGCGCTCTCGACCGCGGCCGGGCTGTTGCTCGTCGTCTCGAGCTCGATCTCCCACGACATCTATGATCGTCTGATCAATCCGGGCGCGAGCGAGGCGCAGCGTCTCCGAGTCGGGCGCATCATGATTTTCGTGGCGATTCTCGTAGCGGGATGGTTCGGGATCAATCCGCCGGGCTTCGTCGCCCAGGTTGTGGCGTTCGCGTTCGGCCTCGCCGCGGCGAGCTTCTTCCCCGTCATTCTCCTCGGGATCTTCGACTCCCGGACGAATCGTGAAGGAGCAATCGCGGGGATGGTCACCGGTCTCGTCTTCACGGGAGGCTACATCGTGATGACACGGTTCTTCGATTTCGAGCCGTTCTTCTTCGGAATCAGTCCGGAGGGGATCGGAACGATCGGAATGGTGATCAATCTGATCGTGACGATCGTCGTATCGAGGCTGACGCCGCCGCCCTCGGAGGAGATCCGGCAGCTGGTCGAGTCGGTGCGCTCGCCGTCTTAGGGAGGCCGGCGTTCTGTCGCCCGCTGAAGCGGGCTCCACATTTTTTAGATGGCACAACTATCCCCCGGCTGAAGCCGGGGGCTAAGGCCTTTCGCCCGCTGACGCGGGCTGATCGGAGAGAACGCTCCTGCCGAGATTCAACCTCGAGCATGGCCGGCGCACCTGTCGCCCGCTGAAGCGGGCTCCACATTTTTTAGATGGCACAACTATCCCCCGGCTGAAGCCGGGGCTAAGGCCTTTCGCCCGCTGACGCGGGCTGATCGGAGAATGAATCCTTCGCGGCCTATGACAGCCCGGAGAGGCCGGCGTACTGTCACCCGCTGCGCGGGCTGATCGAGAGAAAACGTTTTTGCGGAGATCAACCTCGAAGATCGGTCGGCTTTTCGCCCGCTTACGCGGGCTGCGAAAACACGTTTTCAAGCCCGCAGCGCGGGCGACAGAAAGTGCGTCCTGCGTGCAGTCGGATCAGGCTCGCTCGACGCGAACGAAGCCGACAAGCCGCCGAAGGCGGCGTCAGGTCTTAGCCCCCGGCTTCAGCCGGGGACAGGAACGCAACGTCCCACAATGTCGAGCCCGCTTCAGCGGGCGACAGAACGAAACGCCATGGGCTGGCCGTCTCAGCTCGCTGAAATCGGCGCTACCAGACCTTCGCTTCCGGCACCTCTTCGACCGGAGAGGGGATGTCGCTCGTTCGCGATTCAGGCGGATAGAGAAAGGCGAGCGCGTCGGGAAGCCGCGCACCCCAGGCTGGTTCCTCATGACGCGCCGAGGGGTCTTCGACATGACGCAGATCGACTCCCTCGGTCCATCCCTTCGACTCGAGCAGCTTTCGCAGGCGGCGGACGTCGGGGAGCTGGCCCCGCGCTTCCCGCCCCCCCGAATCGATCCAGATCCTCGGGCGCGGATCGATCGGAAGCCGCCGGATCAGTTTCAGGATGTGACGCTTGTCCCACCAGATCGACGGAGACATCGCGAGAACACGACCGAAGACGCCGGGCCAGTGCGCGCCGATGTAGAGCGCGATGAGCCCGCCGAGCGACGAGCCGCCGATGCCGGTCGCTTCCCGCGAGGGATCGGTGCGGAACCACTCGTCGATTCGCGGCTTGATCTCGTCGGCCACCTGCCGGCCGTAGAGTCCTCCGCCGCCGCCCACGCCGTGTTTCGCGTCCCGGGTCGGTGTGTATTCGTCCGCTCTGAATTTTCCCGCGTGGCCGATTCCGATGATGATGGGCGGTCGGATCGTTCCGGCCCACACGAGCGCGTCGACCGTCTCCCCCACCGTCCAGCTTCTCCCGCCGAATGCGATCCGCGAATCGAACAGATTCTGTCCGTCACTCAGATAGAGCGTCGGGTATCGGATCGATTCATCGTCGTCATATCCGGGTGGCAGGTAGACCCACAGATCCCGGACCTGTCCGAGAAACTTCGATCGGAAGCGTGGGCGCTGCAGGAGGCGGCCACCGAGCTCGAGCCCTTCGACTTCCTTCCATCTCCGGTCGGGAAGATGTGCCGGCTGATCCGACCCGTTCTCAGATCGCGGCACGAAGCTCCTCGAGCTGAGCGTGCGTAGTCAGCAGATAGACCACGCGATCTCTCGCTTCCAGCGCCTGGATGTCACCGGCAGCCTGCGCGCGCACGAGCTCGCCGAACGTTCCATCACCACCCGGAATCTCGATGTCCTCCTCGATCTCCGGAACGAAAAAGATGTGCACGCCCCCTTCGCCGCCCCCCTTGTGATACTGCCCGGTCGAGTGGAGATAGCGAGGACCGATGCCGAACGTCGTCGTCGTACCGTTCCGATCGACGATCTCCCGCCGGATCGCCGCGACGATCTCCGCGGTCCGGCTGGAATCTTCCTCCCACGCCAGCAGCGCGACGTAGTTCGCGCTTCGGATTCCCGCGACGATCGCATCGACCGGTGTGAACCGCGCGAGCACCGCGGACGGATCCATCTCGCCGCTCAACATCCGCTTCGCGAGGATTTTCGACTCCTCGACATTCGGCTGATCGAACGGGTTCACGCGAAGCACCGCGCCCGCCACGGCCGTCGCGACTTCCCAGATGACGAACTGGCGGAAGGTCGCAAGATCGTCATCGAGCGGGAGCGTGAATACCGGCTGACCTCCCCGTTCGAGAGATTCGCGGTGGCGGTCAGCACCGATGAGCACGAAGACCCGGTCATCAGAGTAGTTCGCCGGGTCTTCCGCTTCCGGCTCGCCCGCGATCGGAAGGATGCCGCGCCCTTCCTTGCCGGTGCTCTCGGCGACGAGCTGTTCGATCCAGAGAGTGAGCGCAGCCGCGTCTGGGTGAACCCGGAGCGTCATCTCGTTGCGGCCGGTGAGCGCATGACCGGCGAGCCACGAACCGAGATGACCCGCGACATTCCCCTCATGTGCACGCGCGGCGCGAAACTCCTCCTCGGCGGCGTCGAGGATCGCGTCGATGTCGAGTCCCATCAGAGCCGCCGGAACGAGACCGAAGTACGAAAGCACCGAGAATCGCCCGCCGACATCCTCGAAATTGACGAAGACCCGCCGCATCGCTCCGCCCCGCGCACGCTTCTCGAGCGGAGTTCCCGGATCGGTGATCGCGATCATTCGCAGCGCGGGATCAATCCCTTCGGCTTCGAGCAGCCGCGCGAACCACTTCTCGAGAGAGAGCGGCTCGATCGTCGTTCCCGACTTCGATGCAACGACGAAGAGCGTCCTCGCGACATCGATTCGGTCCCGGACCGCTCGAATAGCTCCCGGAACGATGGAATCGAGCGTCAGAACCGCCGGATAGCCTTCCTGCGAACCGATCGTCCGAGCGAGAACTTCGGTCCCCAGGCTCGATCCTCCCATTCCGAGCACGACGACGTGATCGATCTCGGGCGCGACCTCATCGGCAAATGCTTTCAGCTCCGAAGCGGCGCTCCGCATCCGCTCCGGAAGATCGAGCCACCCGAGAAAGGACGCGGCCTCTGCCTGCGCGTCGGGATCGTCGACGAAAATCGAAGCGTCGCGCGCGAAGAGCGCATCGATGATGTCGGCGTATTCTCCGGCCGCGCTCACGCCGCGTCCGCGCGCCGCTTCTCGATCGTCGTCATCAGCGAATCGAACGATTTCGCGAACGACGCGACTCCCTCGATCATCAGCCGATGGGTGATCTCGTCGAGATCGATCCCCAGCTCGGCCAGCTCGGCCAGCTGCCCCCGCGCTTTCTCGAGACCGGTGGTGATCGTCTGTTTCGCCACACCGTGATCCTTGAAGGCTTCGTAGGTCGCGGGAGGAAGCGTGTTGACCGTGTCGGGCCCGATCAGAGCTTCCACGTAGAGGACGTCGCGATAGTCCGGATTTTTCGTGCTCGTGGAAGCCCACAGAGGCCTCTGGACCCGCGCACCGGCTTCTTCGAGCCGCACAAAACGATCGTCGCCGAACTTCTCGAGAAAGTTCCGGTAGGCCACTTTCGCATTCGCGATCGCGATCGTTCCCTTCAGATGAGCAGCACCGCTGACCCCGTCGAGAGCGGCGTCGACCTTCGAGTCGATCCGGCTGACGAAGAAGCTCGCGACCGAAGGAACATGCGGCGATTCACTTGCTTCAACGCGCCTTTCGACGCCTTTAATGTACGCTTCCATGACCTTACTGTACATCTCGTTTGAGAAGATCAGCGTGACGTTCACCGGGATGCCCTCCCCGATCAGAGTCTCGATCGCCGGAATCCCCTCGGGGGTCGCAGGAACCTTAATCATGACGTTCGGCCGGTCGAGCGCGGCGTGGTAGCGGCGCGCTTCCGCCACGGTTCCGGCGGTGTCGTGCGCCAGGCGCGGGCTCACCTCGAGGCTGACGTAGCCGTGCTCGCCGCCGGTCTGCTCCCACATCTCTCGGAAGGCGTCGGCGGCTCCCGCTATGTCCTCCAGGACGATCGCGTCGTAGATCTCCTCGGCCGACCGCCCTTCGCGCGCGAGCTCCTGCAACACACTTTCATACTCTCCCGAGCCGGCAATCGCCTTCTCGAAAATGGTCGGATTCGAGGTCAGCCCACCGAGACCATCCTCGCGGATCATCGTTTCGAGAGTGCCCTCTGTGAGAAGGGATCGGGTCATCTGGTCGTACCAGACGCTCTGTCCGAGCTCGGTCAGCTGCTGGATCGCGTTCATCGGTGCACGCTCCTTTGTTCGGGATTCGAGGATTCGACGGCGACCTCGATTGGCGCCGACATTCTAGATGACAGCGGGAGACGCGAAATCCATGCACATACAGAAAAAGCCCCGGAAGCCTTTGCCTTCCGAGGCCTTTCTGGCGCGTTTTACCGCTGCAAAGGAACATCCGCGCCTCTGCCGGATTCGACCCATCGCGTCGCTTCCAGCCGCTTTCAATCGTTATCATCTGCGATGAAGCATCCGATCGAAAGCAGAGTCAATTTACGCCCTCTCCGGCGGCTTTGCAATAGGTCGAGCTGTCAACATTCACGCCGTTTTCCACACTCGTCCACAGGCTGCCGCACCCGGTTCTGTGCAGTCGCCTCGCGAGTGACCGGCGTGGCTGTGGAAAAGTTTTTTGGGGCCCCAGAAAAAACTTTCATCGTGTATGCTCGCCTGATTCGACGCCGGTCTTTTTTTCCATCCGGCGGTAGTCCTGGGGGACCGGAACGATGACCGAACAGGCAGTGAGCGGCTCACATGGAACCAGGCCGGGAGGCCGGAGAAAGACCGTCGGCGTCATCATCGGAGCGGTCATCCTTATCGGGGTCGCCCTGACGCTCTACAGACTCGGATACATCGATCCGGAGGCGACGACCGCATGGTTGAGAGAGGCGAGCGGCTCGTGGTGGGCGCCGCTGGCATTCATCGGTCTCTACACGATCTTCAACGTCTTCCTGATCCCGGCAACGCTTCTGACGCTGACCGCCGGCGTCATCTGGGGCTGGCTCGTCGGAGGTCTCTGGGTTCTGGCGGCGTCGACGATCGCCTCCTTCGTCCCCTATCTGATTGCGCGCAACGGTGCGGGGTGGATCGAGTCGATCCTGAAAGGGAGAGCGAACGACATCCATGAAAAGCTGCAGAACGAAGGATTCACCACACTGCTGCTGCTCCGTCTGATCCCGATCTTTCCCTACAACGTCCTCAATTACGCATCCGGCCTTGCGGGACTGCGCGTCCGGGACTACGTCCTGGCGACTTTCATCGGCACGATCCCGGGCATCTTCATCTTCACCTATCTCGCCGATTCGATCAGCCAGGGTCTGGTCAGCCCGGGCGAGGCGTTCGTGAAGATCCTGATCGCTGGCGCTCTTCTCGGAGGTCTCGTTCTGGTCACCCGCTTTTTCTCGGCGAAGGTGAAGAAGCGGGTGGAGTAGTTTCGAGGGGCCGTTGCGCGATCCGATCACGAGCAGGCAGAACCAGTGGGTCAGACGATTCCGGGATGCTCTCGAGAACCACGAAGACGAATTCGTCATCGAAGGGAAAAAGCAGGTCGAGGACACCCGCGCTATTGCCGGCGACCCGATCGCGATTCTCGCTTCGCCGAAGGCGGGAGCTCCGCCCGCGGATGCGATCGTGGTTTCCGACGAGATCGCGAAGTGGATCTCGGGGACGCGAACGCCGCAGGGCGTCTTCGCTCTCTTCCGCAAGCCTCGTCACTCGGTCGCGGAGATTCCGCGCAGCGGCCCCGTCGTCGTACTCGACCGCGTGCAGGATCCCGGCAATGTCGGGACCATCGTCCGGCTCTCGGTCGCGTTCGATGCGGCCGGTTTGATTCTCCTTCCCGGCACCGCGAGTCCGTGGGGTCCCAAGGCGCTCCGGGCCGCGGCCGGCGCGGCGGCGCTCCGGTTGCCGATGGTCGCGATGGATCTGGCGGCGCTCGAGGCGGAAGTCGCATCCCGGCCGGCGCGCCTTCTCGCCGCCGATCCCGAAGGGGGCGCGATGCCCGCGCCCGGCGGCGCGCAGGATTTCATCGTCTTCGGCAGCGAAGGCGCGGGACTGTCGGACGGCATCGCCCGTATCGCGACGCGCTTCTCGATCCCGTTCTCGCGGAACGTCGAATCGCTCAACGTCGCGAGCGCCGCGGCCATTGTGCTCTCGCGCCTCTGGGAGAGGGGCGGAAGAGTGAAGAGTGAAGAGTGAAGAGTGAAGAGTGAAGAGTGAAGAGTGAAGAGTGAAGAGTGAAGAGTGAAGAGAGAAGAGTGAAGAGTGAAGAGTG